>NZ_NUOW01000012.1:273781-273984 GCF_002584635.1 Bacillus sp. AFS031507 | reverse complement strand
GAAATTGGTGAGATTGATCGATTTACTCACCCTAAAAAACTCGTAGCATTTGCCGGAATTGACCCTAGTATCTTTGAATCTGGCAGGTTTAAAGGAAATGTAAACAAAATAACTAAAAGAGGTTCGAGTAGGCTAAGGCGTGCCTTATATTTGGCGGTTAAATGTGCCATTCGTGATTGTCGTAAAAAGAAAATGACCCAAGA
>NZ_NUOW01000012.1:0-273717 GCF_002584635.1 Bacillus sp. AFS031507 | reverse complement strand
AACTATTAGCTGGTTTAGTTTAAGCATAAAAGCCAAATCTTCCTCGAATAAATGGATAATAGTGTGCTATGTCTCCTTCGATATTTCAATAATGTTAGATTCCAGTTTTTTTCGAACTGGTTTTAATAAAGCTTTTCCTGCCCCCCAGTCAATATCCAAAATTCCATCTCCATTTCCTGCTGTGATACACTTTATAATTGTCACTCCTGTAAAATTATCGACAGTGACAGTTAACGAAGCTGTATTACCAGTACGGAGAAAAAATTGTTCAAATACTAATATTGAAATCTCTTTCTCAACATTCTCAGTAACTTTATAATCCTCAAATATTAAAGTTGACTTTATATCTTTGTCCTCCAAAATAAGTTGAACCGCTTGGAAGGGTTTCACATCCACAGTAAATTCAAGATAATGTCTCATTTGTTTTCCACTCCCCCAGTCCTTTTGACTTGGAATAATTCAAAAATACTAAGTTTTTTGGAATCTTTAAGCAAAGATGGGATGAGGTCGGATGGAAAAACAGGTCAATTATCATCGGCAACCATCCAGTTTTACCATCGTATCCTGAAAAATATTTTTAATAGAGCTGTTGAGTGGCGGGTCATTAAAGAAAACCCTGTCGAAAACATAAAAAAACCCTTTGATTACTTGTTTCAACAAAAACAACAGGAAAAAGCATAAAGAATTACTTCATAAATTAATCTGCCACCAATTCATCTGTACTAATTAAATAATGACTCTGTAACAATAGAAAAGGCCTTGATAACTCAACGTTACCAAGGCTTTGTTTGATGACCTGTGAGGGATTCGAACCCACGACCCCTTCCCTGTCAAGGAAGTGCTCTCCCACTGAGCTAACAAGTCGTATTTATTTAAACTACATAAATAATTATATAAAAATTTGTGATAATGTCAATAGTTTAATTATTATTCTTACATTTTTTTTGATGACATTGTTTATCATCCCAAATAAGGAACATTCGTTCTATTTTCATTGAATAAAGAACAAATGTTTGGATATAATAATAACATAAGAAAACGAAAGGGGTGATTCACATGGATGGGCTTTTCATCCGTTCAATCGAGGAAAATATTCCATTAGAAATGATTTATTTAGCCGACAACCAAGAACTCTCACAACGGAAGTTGATTGTGAAGGAAGTTCACGACGAATACATTCGTGCGTATTGTTTGCTGCGCAAACAAATGCGCACCTTTAAACGAGAAAATATATTATCAATTATGCCTGAATCTCGCACGAAACAACGCTACCTTCACTAATCCTCTTCCTACCTACATTCATATAACAATCTTCCCTCTGATCATTAAAAGCATTTCCTCTTTAGTTTTGTTATAATGCAGTGGTAATGATCGAATTATTGGGGGAATAATTGCATGGAATTTCCAAAAGGCACAATCAAAGAACTTACCTTTCACAGCAGGGAGCTTGGAGAAGATTTACAGCTTCTCGTTTATCTGCCTGCAAATTTCTCACCGTTATATAAGTATTCGCTGCTGATTGCCCAGGATGGCAGGGATTATTTCCAACTTGGCAGAATTGGCCGATTAGCAGACGAGTATCTTTTTGAAAGGGAAATTGAAAATTTAATTATTGTTGGGGTACCCTATAAGAATGTAGAAGAACGCCGCAGGAAATACCATCCTGAAGGCGAACAGAATCAGCAATACATTCGCTTTCTTGCCCATGAATTAGTTCCGTATTTAGATCAAGAGTTTCCAACTTATCAAATGGGCTTGACCAGAGCGCTTATTGGAGATTCTCTGGGCGCAACTGTTTCGTTAATGGCTGCCCTTCAATATCCTCATACATTTGGAAAAGTCCTTCTACAATCTCCATATGTGGATGAAAATGTATTGAATTCGGTCCAGAACTTCTCGGATGGACAGATTTTACAACTCTATCACGTGATAGGTGAACAAGAAACTGAAGTTCAGACAACAAATGGCAAAATTGAAGATTTCCTGACCCCTAACCGGAAGCTTTCAAAAATAATTTCAGAAAAACCCATTACATATTTTTATGAAGAATTTAACGGGAATCATACTTGGACCTACTGGCAGCCAGATTTAAGACGGGCTCTTAAAATGCTATTTTAATCTTATTAGAATATACATCAAGATAAGTCGTTTAATATTTTTTGAAAATTTGCTATAATATCAGGAAGGTTAATTTTTTGTTTTAAAAAAAAGGTCAGTTCATTAAAACGGAGGTATACGTATGAAATTTGGAGTTGTTATTTTTCCATCAAAAAAACTACAGGATTTAGCTAATTCCTATCGAAAACGTTATGACCCGCATTATGCTTTAATTACACCTCACCTAACATTGAAAACTGGATTTGAAGCGACTGAAGAAGAAGCGAAGGAATACGCTGAAAAGTTACGGAGAGTAGCTGCTAGCCATAATGCATTCACATTAAAGACTTCAAAAATCAGCTCTTTTCAGCCTGTAAATAATGTTATTTATTTCAAAGTAGACAAGACAGATGAACTTTCCGCCTTGCATAATGAAGTCAATCAAGAATTTACGGAGCAAAACTTAGAATATGCATTTGTTCCACATATCACGATTGGTCAAAAGCTATCCAATGATGAGCATTCTGATGTATTTGGATCACTGCGCATGACTATGATTAATCATGAAGAAACGGTTGACCGTTTCCATCTACTTTATCAATTAGAAAATGGTTCCTGGACCGTTTTTGAAACATTTCGTCTTGGAAAGGAATAGTTTAAGTGACAGTCAAGATTGTAGAAAATCAAAAAGAACTTGAAGATGCCTATTCAGTTAGGAAAATCGTTTTCGTTGAAGAACAAAATGTACCTCTCGAAGAGGAAATCGACGCCTACGAGGGCGAGGCAGAACACTTTGTCATGTACGATGAAGGTTCTCCAATTGCTGCTGGTCGATTTCGTTTCGTTGATGGCTATGGAAAAGTTGAACGAATTTGTGTATTGAACAAGGCAAGGAAAACTGGTGCAGGAAAAACGATTATGAATGCAATCGAGAACTATGCGCTTCAAAAAGATATTCATAAATTAAAGCTAAATGCTCAAACACATGCTATCCCCTTTTATGCAGGACTTGGTTATGAGATTGTTTCAGAGGAATTTATGGATGCTGGAATTCCTCATAAAACGATGGTAAAAGAAATATAAACGAAGGAGGCACTTGACGCTTTATGCGGCAAGTGCTTTTTGGTAATTCCAGCAATGTCGGTGAAACCCTTTTAGTTACCCTCAGGTTTTGATATGATAGAACATGTCTTGATTTTTGGATATAGAGGGTAAAAATTATGAAAACAGCAATTTATCAAAATCAGAATATTGTCCTTGAACAATTAAGCAGGGATCAATATCAAAAAATATTCCTTGCCGGAAAAAATGGTCAACTGAGCTGCCCTGCATGTAAAGAGAACGTTCGATTGTTTTTAGGTATTCAGAAGGATCCGCATTTTTACCATACACATTCACCTGAAATATATTGCCCAGAGCCTACAATAATAGCGGAAAAAGAAAAAGTAGATACACAACAATTTTCCGAAGTAAACGGATTTAGCATCCCAAAGGGTAGAACCATTACACAGACCCCGCAAAGCGTGGATCTTTTCAAAAAGTCCATAAATATTGAATATACGGTTGCGTTTAAACAGACAATTAGTGACAAACATGAGGAGCGCTCACCTTATTTACAGCAACTTGCAGACAGTGGAGTTGTTCTTGATGGAAGTCAGGCTGCTGCTGTCATGGAGACAGAAGGCTCCTTATTAGTCCTTGCTGGTGCAGGGAGTGGCAAAACTCGGGTGTTAACAGCACGAACAGCGTTTATGCTAGATGACAAACACATCGACCCAAGGACAATCATGCTCGTTACATTCACGTCAAAAGCAGCTGCTGAAATGAAAAACCGTCTGCTTTCCTATCCGCAAATGAAACGAGATAAAATCAATCAGCTTGTTACCGGAACCTTTCACAGTATTTTTTATCGTATTCTTATGTTCCATGATTCAATTAATTGGTCTTCAAATAAGCTGCTCAAAAAAGAATGGCAGCGAGACAAAATCCTGAAGGAAGCTGGCAAAGAACTCGACTTGTCTGAAAAAGAATTTGCCTATGATTTAGCTCTTCAGCAAATCGGATTATGGAAAAACTCTCTGCTGATGCCAGATGAAGTAAAGCCAACCACTGAATGGGAAGAAAAAGCAGTCTTTTTATATAAAAGATATGAAGCCTATAAGAAAAAAGAAGGTCTGTTTGATTTTGACGATATGCTAATTGGCTGCTATCAACTGTTTGCCACCACCCCTTCCCTGCTTGAACAATATCAAAATCGGTTTCATTATTTTTTAATTGACGAGTTTCAGGATATTAATAAGGTCCAGTATGAGCTGATCAAACTTTTATCCAGAAAACACAAAAATGTATGTGCCGTTGGCGACGATGATCAAGCGATCTATTCGTTTCGGGGTAGTGACCCAAGCTATTTGCTAGAATTTGAAAAAGATTTTCCCTATGCCAAAATGGTCACACTTGATCAAAATTATCGATCGTCTCATGAAATTGTCTCGGCTGCTAATCAAATGATTGCAGCTAATAATATAAGAAGAATAAAGAAAATGAAAGCACAGTTTTCATCAGAAAAACTCCCACAGTTATTTTTCCCCTATGATGAAGAGGAAGAAGCAACAATGATTGTTACCGATATACAGGAGAGGATTTCACTTGGTGCAAATCCTTCAGACTTTGCCATTCTTTATCGGACCAATGCAGGTTCTCGTGCAGTGTTTGACAGACTGGCTGGCTCCAATCTTCCTTTTAAAATTGATTTAGATGCAGAGGCTTTTTACGAACGCTATATTGTGAGAAGCGTCCTGGCATTTCTAAAGGTGAGTTTAAATGAGGATGACACGCAAGCAATGTCAGACATTTTACCATTATTATTTTTAAAGCAGGCAGTCCTAAAAGAATTAAAAGCACAAAGTATCCTAAAAGACTGCAGTCTTCTTGAGGCACTCGCACATTTAACGACAGCCCATGCATTTCAGGAAAAGAAATTAAAAAAAGCTGTCACGATTATTCGAGGGTTAAAGCATTCTTCACCTCACACTGCGATTGAAAAGGTCGAGAAAGATATTGGCTTTCTTGATTTTCTGAAAAAACGCGGAAATGAATCGAATAAACTTGAAAAAGGATCGGACGATCTTAAGGATTTAAAGGTGGCTGCAAAAAGTTTCGACAAAATTGAAGCATTTCTAGCTCATTCCGAGCACATGTCGGCGATGAACAAAGAAATCAAAAATTTAAGTAAACATTTTCATGAAGCAATCAGCCTAAGTACAATCCACCGCTCAAAAGGCCTTGAATACAAAACCGTTTATATGATCGGCGCAGTCGATGGCAGCCTTCCGCATGATTTTGCCTTGGAAGCCTATCGAAATGGTGACTTTACTGCACTCGAAGAAGAAAGAAGACTATTTTACGTGGCGATGACTCGCGCAAAGGAGCAGCTATTTATTTCTATTCTGCAAAATAGACGAGGGAAAAAAGCAAATCGCTCAAGGTTCCTAATTCCTCTTACTAAAAAGAAGAAGACCGATTCCTAAAACTTAGGAAAGTGGTCTTCTTCTTTTACTTTTTATTGATCATATTCGAAATTGTATTAAGGTCAATCTGCTTTCCATCGTTAACGATTGATTTTACAATTTGATCTTCCATTTCTTTACTTACCGGTTTATTGGCAATTTGAGAAACCCGACGAATCACATTACGGACTGTTTTTTCATCTTTAAAATTCGCATTTTGTAATGAATTGGCTAAATCTAAGATATCTTTCATATTAACGCCCGTTTTCTTTTCAATGTTTTTAAAAAATCCATTATCCATGGTAAAAGATCACGCTCCTTTATAAACTACTTTATTGTATGATGGAAAGAGAAAATGGTGAATTAAATAGGAAAAGCGTACGCGCCCTTAGGCGCATACGCTAAACAAGTAAAGAAAGGGCTGGCCACTTTTTTGGCCAACCCCTTCCCCTTCCATTAATATAAGCTTACTGTTTATTAATAGAAGCTTGCACCAACAATGATTAAAAGGATGAATAATACTACGATTAACACAAAAGTTGAACCGTACCCGTATCCACCGCCGTATCCGTAGCCGCAGCCGCCATAACCAAAGCCCATAGAAATGTCACCTCACTTCTGTAATCTCATTAATAACATATGAAATTACTTTATACTGTGTGTAGGCGCGACATCCATTTCTGTAAATTGGATATTAATAATGAGTAATTTATCCTTTAGGTTTAAAGATTAGTGCACCAAGAAACCCGAATATTATAGCTGCAGAGATACCAGAACTTGTCACTTGGAACATACCGGTGAGTACTCCTATCAGCCCATGTTTCTCTGCATCCTGAAGTGCCCCATGGACTAATGAATTTCCAAAACTGGTAATTGGAATGGTAGCACCTGCCCCTGCAAAGTCAACTAGGGGCTCATACAGTCCAAAACCATCTAATATAGCTCCAATGACAACGAGCAAACTTAGTGTATGACCAGGTGTAAGCTTGGCAACATCAAATAAAAGCTGCCCTAGAACACAGATTAGCCCACCAATAACAAATGCCCAGAAAAACATCGCTAGCATAGGATCACCCCTTATCTCCATTCATTTCAATAGCAACAGCATGTGCAATACATGGGATCGATTCGTTTTGCTGAAAGCTGAGCGGGGATAGCAGAGCCCCCGTCGCAACTACTAAGATTCGTTTATATGTACCTTTTTTCATTTGGTTCAGTAAATGCCCATATAAGGCTGTGGCTGAGCATCCCGCACCGCTTCCCCCCGATTGTACAGGCTGATCATCCTTATACATTAATAAACCACAATCCTGAAATTGTTTTCGTTCTAATTGAAGTCCACTCTTATTGATTACCTCAAAAGCTGTATCATGACCAACTCGGCCGAGGTCTCCAGTTACAATCAAGTCATAATATGAGGGGTCTAATTGAAGATCGCGGAAATGGGCCATAATTGTATCAGCTGCTGCTGGTGCCATCGCGCCGCCCATATTAAACGGATCGGTTAATCCCATATCGATGACTTTTCCAATCGTTGCAGAAGTTGTTACTGGGTGCATCTGTCCTGGTTCATTTGGTTGAACTAAAGCTACACCAGCACCTGTTACCGTCCATTGTGCAGTCGGAGGCTTTTGACCTCCATACTCTGTTGGGTATCGAAACTGTTTTTCGACTGCTGCATTATGACTTGATGCACCCGTAAGCACGTATTTTGCCCCCTGGTAATTTACCACAAAAGAGGCTAAGGCCAGCCCTTCCATGGACGTTGAGCAAGCCCCAAACAGACCAAAGTATGGAATCTGCATTGTCCTTGCCGCAAAACTGGTTGGTGTAATTTGATTAATTAAGTCTCCAGCAAATAAAAATTGAATCTGCTCTTTTTCAACATTCCCTTTTTGTAAAGCTGTTTTAATTGCTTCTTCTAATAGTAAACGGTGAGCTTTTTCATAAGACTCCTTTCCCATCCATAAGTCTTCATATAATAAATCGAAATCATTGGCTAAATTTCCATTGGCTTCAAATGGTCCACCAGTAACCCCGGTAGCAGTGATCATTGGCCGATTTGTAAATATCCAAGATTGATGCCCTTTTAGCAATTACAAAACCCCCCAAATCACTAACAGCGTTTTAACAAGCGCAACAACAAAAGCTGAGAAAACACCGAAGAGCACTACCGATCCAGCTAGCTTGAACATATTTCCACCTACACCTAAAACAAAGCCTTCCGTTCGATGTTCGATACATGCCGAGATTACGGCATTACCAAAGCCCGTAACGGGCACAGCACTTCCTGCACCAGCAAATTGTCCGAGACGATCGTAAATTCCGAAGCCAGTGAGTAACATTGATAGAAAGACCATTGTTGCCACGGTCGGATTTCCTACACTCTGTTCGGTAAAATCAAAAAAGTAAATATAAAAGTAACTGATGGCTTGGCCGACAACACAAATAAGTCCACCAACAAAAAATGCCTTCATACAATTCTTCAAAACAGGCCTTTTAATTTCATGCTTCTGCTGAAGCTGTTGATAGTTGCGCTGCTGAGGCGTCATGTTCTTCTGCTTACTGGTTGCCATCTTCATTCTTCCTTTCTTACTTCATATCTTTCGTCATTTTAACGATTTCGTTAAAGCGCTTTTCAGCCCTTTGATGAGAAAATTTAGAGGAGGTTTTCATTCTCTCATCAAGTCTCACTGCTTCAAGGAAAATTTTGTAGTCACTTGAAATGGTAAAGTTATCATTGGGATATTTTTCTTCAAGCATTTTGTTGATGTTTTTTTCAATTTTTTTCATTCTAAACCGATGCAAATGCTTAACCTTATATACCACTAGTGTATCCTTTTTCCCTTTTATAACGGCCACATCATATAATTCTGGAAACGCGCTTACATCATGTTCAATTTCTTTTACATGATTTTTACTTATGCTTTTCCCGGTTACGATTGGATTAGGATTCGTTGTTTTCATAAGGGCTATTTGACTATCCTTAACCTGTGGATTTTGACTACAGGAGGAGAGTACTAATAAACAAGCGAATAATACCCAATGATGAATAGCTTTCATTTGATTCCCATCCCTTATTCCGTTTTTTAACCATCACTATAGGTAGTTTTTTCGATATTGTCTAAAATTATGACTAGTTACGAGTAATTTATCTATATTCCTTCGTAAAACAAAAAACTGCCAGTCAATCTGGCAGTTCCCTTAAGCCTATTTAGAAGTTTTTTTTCCGCAGCCACAACCTGAACCTTTTTGCTTTATGGATTTTGACGGTTGATACATGTGAGTGGATTGTGTTGTTTCTATATCTTGTGTTGTTTCTGTACCTTGTGTTGTGTTTGTATATTGGTTTCTCCTTTTTTTCTGACTCATTAATTCTCTCTCCCTTGCTATCAATTCATTCCTACTTGTATTAGAATATGACCAAGATGTAGGTCTTGTCTCAGCAAACATCTTATTTATCGATAAAATACTGTACAATTAACTCCAATATTGATGCAATGCCAGCAACCGCTAAAATTAATATTATAGGGTAGGAAACGATTGGATATAGAAGTGATATACCGACAACTCCTACAGAAGTCCATATTCCTGTACACCAATAACAGCTAAGAAGTTCACCGAGAAACTTTTTGACCCCTTTTTCCTTTGGTACATAATAAACCTCGATTTCACCATAATCATCTACTTCTTTGATTTCATTGAAAAAAGGCTCCCTAATAAATTCGGTTATTTTATCAAAAACAAATAATCTTGTTAGCCTAAAAGACGCAAGTGATAGAATAATCAGGTTTAATAAAGTTATTTTCATGTTGTGTTTCCTTTCTTCCTTTCAGAGACATTTTTTTGCCTAATTTACTCAAACAAGGCTATTGTCCGTTACCCAAAAGTGCTCTGTGAAATATGTTAATAATGTAAGATATCTATCGGATTAAGGAGGAAAAATAAATGGGTTGTGGAAATAATGATCATGATTTTCATAAAGGTAATTGTGTTTGCGAAGTCGTTCGTGCAATTAAGGATATCCAAGATAATGCTATAGAAGAAGATGAATGTCCTGAATGTTCCAGTTGCTTCAATGAGCCACTAGGTACATTGGTATCACCAGCAAGGAGAGATCCAGTTGATACTCGTGTCTTTGTTTTAAGTACTGCGGATGGTTCACCATTCCACGCTTTCTTTAGTAACGAAAACAATGCATGTGTATCCATCTACTTCCGTGTCGAAGATGTTTTTGATAACTGCTGTGCTACACTTCGTGTATTAGTACCTGGTCGCCGTGAAGGTGGAACTTTCTGCCCAGTAAACTTAGTTTCAGGTGGAGATAAGTGTTGTATTAACCTCGATAAGGTTTGTCAAGTTGAACGTTTCCGCGCAAGTAACGATTGCATTACAGTTGACTTAAGATGCTTCTGCGCTGTTCAATGTATTGCGGATGTTAACTTAGGAATTTGTAACTAAAAATATTGCCAGTCGGTATAATCGGCTGGCTTTTTTGTTGTCTCTATTTTTTGAGTCCAATCAGGATAACCCCTTTAAGTGTATGGACCGGCACTGTTTTAGTCGATTTATCATGAAAACGAATCGTTACTTCGTTTCCATCGTACTCTGTTAGGTATCCCTGATAATTTTTTTCTTCGGTAATAAAAACGCATGGTGGAGGCGGAAGGACTATTGGATAGTTGATTAAATAATCTAATCGTTCTTTAATATCCATTTCTTTAAAGGGTTTCACCCTGTTAAAGGGAGAATGCTTCCTTTCCTGAATCGATGTTGTTGATTTTGTTGCTGGATTATCTGATCTAGATGCTTCCGTTCCTATTAGCTCTTGAACTATTTCCATTTTTAAAAGAGAAATTTTCTTTTTGCTTTCAGCCTCTACCAGCTTTTCTTCCTCAACCAGCTCTTCATCTTCCTGTCTGCTCGTATAAATGTCCTGCATGTTAGTTGCAGGAGTCCTTGCAAACGGCTGGTGTATATAGAGTAATGGACCTTTACTTTTCTTTTCCGACATGCTCTGTACCTCCATTTACGTAATCCTACACATTATATTTATGCTAGAGGCCCATAGGCGTTCATAGGAAAATAAGAAATTTACTGCAAGCAAAAAGGCCCGCATCAAATGCGGGCCTTCATCATCATCCTTATAGAATATGATATCCGGAATCAACATGAATGTTTTCGCCGGTAATTCCTCGTGAAAGTTCACTGAAAAGGAATAGCGCTGTGTCGCCTACTTCTTCCGGTGTGGTAGCTCTCCGTAATGGTGCTCTTTCTTCCACTACTTTTGTAATTGCGTTAAAATCACCAACACCTTTAGCAGATAAAGTCCGAATCGGACCAGCTGAGATGGAATTAACACGAATGCCTTCTTTTCCTAGATCCGCTGCAAGGTAACGAACACTTGCATCAAGGGAAGCCTTGGCAACTCCCATGACATTATAATTTGGAAGGGCACGCTCACCGCCTAAGTAAGTCAATGTCACAATGCTTCCTCCGTCAGTCATTAATCCTCTTGCCTCTTTGGCAACAGCTGTCAATGAATATGAACTGATGTTATGAGCGAGCAAGAAGCCCTCTCTCGTTGTATTCAAATATTCACCTTTTAGTTCTTCTTTATTTGCAAAAGCAATACAATGTGCCACGCCTTGAATAGTCCCAACTGCTTCTTTAATTTCAGCAAAGCACTTCGCAACGTCTTCATCGCGTGTAACATCACACGGTAAAACAAGTGTCCCTTCAGCCTCTAAGGAATTAGCAAGTTCACGAACACTGCTTTCTAATCTTTCACCTGCATAGGTAAAAATTAATCTTGCTCCTGCATTGTGCAATGAGCGGGCAATTCCCCATGCAATACTGCGTTTATTGGCAACACCCATTACTACATAAGTTTTTCCAGATAAAGAAAGATTCATATTGAAAAAGTCCTCCTACTATTACATTAGTTATTAGTTATTAGTACTTGGTACTAATTTTACACTAATTTACGACAAATGAAAAGTTCAACACATCAAACAACATTTTTTCAAAAATACTTTAACAGGTTTCGCAGAATTCTAACTCTCTTTTTAGTTCATCCACATATTCCCTCGATCCAGTAACAATCAAGCGGTCATTCATTTGCAGCTCTGTATCTCCATGTGGGACGATGGAATCCTTGCCACGGAAAATTCGGACAAATATGATATCTCCTGTAAAAGGAAATCTCCGTAAAGACATCCCATCAAATTGCCTATTCAGCATAACAATTTCATAAAGTCTTGTCTCCTGATTTGTTAATATATTTAACAAGGTTGGCGATTCAATTAAGGCCCGAAGCAATACTTTGGTTGACATAAAGGCAGAAAACACTTCTATATTATTCTCCCGTAAGCTTTCCTCTAATTCAGGACTTTCTATTCGGGCAATGACCCTAGAAACTCCTTTTTCTTTCGAAGCTACAGAAAGTGTAGCATTTACTCTTTCATCACCTGTTGAAATCACTACAACTTCTGATTGAAAGACGTTTGTATTCTCCAACGTTTCAAGGGAATAATCGGGAATTTCAACTATGTCAAAAAGAGAATTAGCAATTTGCTTTTCTGATTTCTCCATTTGTGTATGATACAAGATTGGATCATACAAGCCTGATTTTAATTCTCGTGAGACGGGCAATGTGGTCTGATTGGCACCTAAGAATGCCACGTTTACCCTTTTATTAGCAACCACTTCTTTAGGGAATAACTTTTTAAAAACAATCGGTGTAAAAATAGACGTAATTACAGCAACCAATATTAATGTGCCGCTCATCTGCGGTGTTATGATTTCTAACCTTTCTCCTATTGTCGCTGCCGCAATGACCAGTGAAAGAGTAGAAGTGAGTAAAAAACCCGCTGCAATGACTGTTTTCAACTCATACCAAATTTTCAAAATATACACGGGGATTAGTTTTGATAAAAGCAGCCCCAGTAATAGCAACGGTATCAATAATAAGAGTTTTTTTTCATTAAAAAGGGACCAAATATCAAGTTTTACCCCCACCATTACAAAAAAGATGGGAATCAAAAATCCATACCCGAATGAGTCTAGCTTATGTACAAGCTCTTGGTTCGGAGATAACAACGAAACAAGGACACCTGCTAGAAACGCTCCTAAGATATTTTCTGCACCCACTGTTTCAGAAAGCCCTACTAATACGATGATCAGTGTAAACACTGCCCTCGTCCCTATTTGAACGGTTCCCGTTGAAAGTGTTTCTATAAAAGTTCGATTTTTAAATCTTTTGCCAAGAAAATAAAGAACGATACCTGCGGCAAATAAAATAAGTAACAGCCACGTATTTCCATGTCCTGATTCATATAGCGATACAAAGACAGCAAGCAATATCATCGTTACTAAATCGGCTATGACCGCAACCAATAAGATAATTTGTCCGATGACGGTTTTCATCAGATGTGCCTCTTTCAAAGTAGGCACAACAACACCCAATGATATGGTCGAAATGATCAGCGTCATTAAAAAGGCATTCTCAATAAAACCAGCTATCACAAACAAAAAGGATAAACCAAGTGAGAAAATAAAGATACCTGCAAAGATTAGCCCCGCAACTACAAATGAATTAGGCTCTTTTTTTCCATTTGGAAGCTTTTTACCCAATTTCCTCCCAGCAAAGGCCGTGAAGTCTATCTCAAGTCCGCTTAAAAACATGAGAAAAATAAACCCTAAGGTCGATAGGGTTGAGAGCCACATATCTTCGTGGACCACATCAATACCGCTTTTACCGATGACCAATCCCATAATAATTTCAGCGACGACCACAGGGATATAATTCAATTTAAACCGATGTAAAAGAATCGGTGTTAAAAATGCCATCGTAACAACAATTAATAAAGAAATAACTGAAACCTGCTGCTCCATTCATGTAACTCCTCTCAAAAAAGTTTTAGATTAGAATCCTTTTTATAAAAACTAACTCTAAGGCAAAAAATATCGATATAAGGGAGTTGAATTTATGAAAATTGATATAATCGGTGATATTCATGGGTGTTTAACGGAATTAAAGGAACTGACCATTTCACTTGGTTATAAATGGGAGAACGGTATCCCGAGACATCCCAATAATAGAGTGCTGGGATTTCTCGGTGATTTAACAGACCGGGGACCTGCTTCACTTAACGTAATCGAAATTGTATGGCAGTTAGTCATTAAAGAAAAAACAGGCTATTACACACCAGGGAATCATTGTAATAAGTTATACCGTTTCTTCCTTGGCAACAAAGTTCAGATTGCCCACGGGTTAGAAACAACAGTTGCCGAATATGAATCATTATATAAAAAAGAGCAGCAATCCATTCGAAAAAAATTCACCGAACTTTATGAAAGGGCTCCATTATATTTAGTAATAGACAACAAAAAGCTTGTTATTGCCCATGCAGGGATTAAGGAGGAATTTATCGGACAATCGCATACTAAGGTCAAAGAATTTGTCCTTTACGGCGATATAACAGGTAAAAAACACCCTGACGGTTCACCGATTAGAAGAGATTGGGCCAAAGAGTATCACGGTGAAGCATGTATCGTTTACGGACATACTCCTGTGAATGAGCCAAGAATCATCAATAATACCTATAATATTGATACTGGGGCAGTCTTCGGAGGAAACCTAACCGCCTTAAGATATCCTGAAATGGAATTGGTTTCGATTAAATCTACTATGCCATATGTAGAGGAAAAGTTTAAGCAATTTGATTGAAATTGAAAAAGCGGGATCGCACGCAAGCTCAAATTAAAAAGGCTGCCTCCTATAAAAGCGAGTCAGCCTCTAAAATTTCACTCATATCCCTCGGTAATGGTGCAGTAAAAATCATTTCCTCTCCTGAAAACGGATGAATAAATTTTATTCTTTTACAATGAAGAGCCTGCCTAGCAATTAATGTTAGATCTCCCCCATACAAATCGTCACCAAGCAAAGGATGGTTTAAATAAGACATATGGACTCTAATTTGATGGGTTCGTCCGGTTTCAAGTGTGAGCTCCAAATAGGTAAATGCAATATGTTTCTCGATCACTTGATAATGAGTGCAGGCATATTGACCATCCGCACGAACTTCCCGCTCAATAATGCTGTCCTCTTTGCGGCCAATGGGCGCTGTAATCGTGCCACTATCTAGTGAAATCCAGCCTCCAGCAAAAGCTTCATATGTCCTTTTCACCTGCCCACCCCGTTGCATCAAACTGAACAAGTGATGGACATGGCGATGCTTAGCAATTAGAACAATCCCTGAAGTATCCCTGTCAAGCCGAGTTACTATGTGGGTTGTAGCCTGCAGCCCACTGCGCTGATAATAGCCTACAAGGGCATTTGCCAAGCTGTGTACGGGGTGTTCTCGAGACGGAATCGTATTCATTCCTGCGGGTTTATTGACAACCAACAAATACTTATCTTCATATAAAATCGTTAACGGGATTTCTTCGCCCTTTAGTCCCTCGCTAGGACTCTCCATGGGGAAAATAACCATTACTTCATCCCCAAATGCCAACCTGTATCGAACATTTACTTCTTCTCCATTTACTTGGATACTGCCGCCCTTGAACTTAATATCCGTTAAGGCCGTTCTGGAAATTTCTTCCTTCTTTAAAAATTCTCTTAAAAGTTTTCCACTATCGCTTTCACTAATTTTCCACTTCATTTGAAACGGGGAAGTCATTATAATGGCCCCTTCTCGTCAATCTGAAATAAAGGAATCATGAACTCTTTTCCAAAAAGGAAACGGCCGGAAACGGGCAAAGCGGATTTTTTCTTCTGGCACCCTAAATTGGATTGATTTTACATCCTTATGAAGCAAGGTCAGATGGTCGATGGTCACTTGAAAATCAGACCGATTCACCGGTTTAAGCATACATGTATGGTGTTCAGGGAGAATAAGCGGCGAGCCTATTGTTCTAAAGACTTTGTTATTTATCGATGCCATCTCAGCCACTTGGAGGGCAGAAATCGACGGATGGATAATCGCCCCGCCAAGTGCCTTATTATAGGCGGTACTACCCGATGGTGTTGAAACGCATAAGCCGTCCCCACGGAACCGCTCGAAATGCTGTCCGCGGATTTCCACATCCATGACGAGTGTCCCCTCGACACTTTTTACAGTTGACTCATTTAAGGCAAGATACCTTGATTCCTTCCCTGCATGTGAGTAACGGATAATCACTTCTAACAATGGGTATTCCACGACTTGATAGGGTGTTTTAGCAATCGCAATCACTAGCTTTTCAATTTCATCTGGGATCCAATCTGCATAAAAGCCGAGATGGCCTGTGTGAATTCCTACAAAGGCTGTTTTATCCAAACGGCTGCTATAGCGATGAAAGGCATAAAGGAGTGTCCCGTCACCACCAATTGAAACAACTATATCTGGTTGGTCCTCATCGTACACAAGATCAAAATCAAGTAAATAGGTCCTCATTTTGTGCATTAAAATATTTGATTTTTGATCTCCTTTTGATGTTATCGCAAATTTCATAGTATTTTTGCTCCTTGTGACTTGAATGGCTTTTCAAAAGACGGTTATGACAATTAATCCTTTTCTTCTTGTTTTAATTCTTTCTTTCTTGTAAAAAAGGCCTGAGCATCCTGAATTTCACCACGAATCAATGACATCTCCTCATCTAACCGAAATGCCGCTTCAGCTGCTCTTTGCAAACGCATTTGAATATCACTTGGAAAAACACCTTTATACTTATAGCTAAGCGTATGTTCAATTGTCGCCCAAAAATTCATTGCCAAAGTTCGTATTTGAATTTCCGCTAAGATTTTCTTTTCCCCATGTATCGTTTGAACGGGGTAGCTTATGACAACATGATAGGACCGGTACCCGCTTGTCTTTTTATGGGAAATATAATCTCTATCCTCTACGATTTCAAAATCATTCCGGTTTCGCAATAAATCGACAACCGTATGAATGTCATCAACAAACTGACACATAATACGCATACCTGCAATATCCTGCATTTCTTCTTCCAATCTTTCTAGTGGTATTCCTTTCTGATTCGCTTTGTCAAGAATACTTGCGATTGGTTTAACTCTTCCCGTCACAAATTCAATCGGTGAATGAGTAGCATCGAGTTCAAATTGACCTCTCATCCCCTTTAATTTTACTTTTAATTCTGCAACAGCCTGTTTATATGGAGCTAAAAATTGGTCCCAATGCTTCATGATTTCACCTCAAAACAAATTATGTTAAGAAAATACACTCTACTTTTGTAACCAATTCTTTTCCATAATTACTATTACCTTTAATATTTGTTAAGAGATAATCAAATTCCTCATGAAAATTTATTAGTTCTTTTTGCTCATCATTAAAGGTGACCCAGACAGGCAACTTTTTTTCCTTGGCATTTTTTAAAAGCGGCCAGATTTGTTCATGTAAAACGATATATGTATAATCATTTTTATCTTCCATTAAGTAAATGAAAGAGTATTGGGCAGAGTCTACAAGAATCTGTTCCCCAGGAACCAATTCCAGAATTGGCTCATTTGTTTCTAACAATAGTTTATCTTCATTTATGTATGCCTTTAGGATTGCAATATTTTTCTTCATCTCTTTACCTCCATTGTCTACCTACCTATTTTAGCATAATTCATCCATTTCTCCCAAGGATTGATGTTTAAGTTGGACGTGAGATAATAAAGAAAACACTCAGTTGAAAGGAAGTTCGGCATGACGCAAAATATTGAAATCGAATTTAAAAATATGCTAACAAGAATAGAATATGAAAGCCTCCTTAAGTATTTCAAGATAGACAAAAACCAATTATTTTCACAAGAAAACCACTACTTTGATACACCTGATTTTGCTTTAAAAAGTAAAGACTCTGCACTAAGAATTCGTAAAAAGGGAGGGGCCTACGAAATGACCTTAAAACAGCCGGCATCTGTAGGGCTGCTAGAGACAAATCAGATAATAGGGGAAGAAGAAGCCTCTACCGCAATTCACCATGGGAGACTTCCAACAGGGATCATTCAGCGTCTTATCGAAGACTACCAAATTTCTTTTTCAACTATTGAATATTTTGGATCATTAATTACGGAGCGAGTAGAATTCAATTACAAACAAGGCTTACTGGTATTGGACCATAGTATTTATCTAAGTGAAGAGGATTATGAATTAGAATATGAGGTTGAAAACTATCAGGTTGGAGAAAAAAATTTTCTTGAATTTCTTAAACAATTTAAGATTCCTACACGAAAAACAGAAAATAAAATTCGCCGTTTCTATAACAAAAAATACCAACAAACAAAACGTGATTAAATTCTTTAAATTAGCTAAAGGGAAGTTTCAATTTGGAGTTTTTTCCAACATACTACTGCCTCATTCTCCTATTAAGAATTGCTCACTTGGTACACATTAATAATGTGTTCAGAGTGACAAATTCACATTTTCAAAGCAATTAATTTGAGATATGAAATAGGCATTGTTAAAATAAATCTACATAATACTTTAAAGGAGTTGTCAACATGATTGAGAGAAAGCTTTCACCATTTGAATCCATTGGTGAAGATACATTACACCATCTTGTGGACACTTTTTATGGACTTGTTGCACAACATCCTGATCTTGCTCCAATATTCCCAAATCAATTTACAGAAATTGCTCGTAAACAAAAGCAATTCTTAACTCAATATTTAGGCGGCCCTGCATTGTATACAGAAGAACATGGCCATCCAATGATGCGTGCTCGCCATTTGCCATTTCCAGTTACTCCAACACGTGCGAAAGCATGGTTATCTTGCATGACTCAAGCAATGGACAAAATTGGCTTAAATGGTCCAATAAGGGACGAATTTTATTCAAGACTTCATCTTACTGCCCAACACATGATTAACACGCCTGATGGTGAGGTATTAGGTGAAGATAGTGAATAGTTCAAGATCTTCTCGCTCCAAGCAACAATGTGGCGGAAATGAGAAAAAGCCAATTGAGATTTATATGTTTATTGACCCATTATGCCCGGAATGTTGGGCATTAGAGCCCATTTTAAAGAAGCTTCAAATCGAATATGGCCGTTATTTTTCAATTAAGCATATTTTGAGTGGTCGATTAGCTGATTTAAATTTGAGTAAGAAAAAGAAATTTGAGAATCTCGCTCAAGTTTGGGAAAAGACTGCTAGCAGGTCAGGAATGTCATGTGATGGAAGCCTATGGTTAGAGAATCCCGTCGATTCTCCTTTTACAGTTTCCATAGCTCTAAAAGCAGCTGAATTGCAAGGGAGACGTGCTGGTCTTCGTTTCCTGCGAAGAATACAAGAGGGCTTGTTTTTAGAAAAACTAAATGTTTCTAATCTTGAAGTGTTAAAGGATTGCGCTAAGAGTTTAGGTTTAGATGTGGAGGAATTCATGTATGATATCCATTCCGAAAGTGCTGCGAAAGCCTTCCAATGTGATTTGAAGATCACATCTGAAATGGATGTACAAGAAATTCCTACGTTAGTATTTTTCAATGAAAATGTAGAGGATGAAGGAATTAAGATAACTGGTTCTTATCCATATGAGGTATATGTCCAAATTTTAGAGGAAATGCTCTCTGAAAAGCCAGTGCAATCTCCCCCGCCTCCGTTAGAAACGTTTATGAAATTTTTTAAATTTGTTGCCTCAAAGGAAATTGCTGTTGTTTATAATATGTCTATTTCGCAAATTGAACGGGAGATGAAGAAACTACTATTAAAGCAAGTAGTCGAACAAATCCCCGCTAAATATGGAACCTTTTGGAGATATATCGAAGAATAGAAAATGTCGTTTGCAAACGGCATTTTTTAATTTAAGGCCATGTTAAAGGGTTATTGTTGGTTTTATAGGCTAAGTTGATTGGAGCTGAAATCAACAGCCTCGTTTAACAGATCCTATGAAAAAAACGAAAATGCCTTGCAGCTTTTATACTGCAAGGCATTTTTCTATTATACGAACAAAGGGGATGGGAGAAATTTTTCACGGTTCAAACAAAGGGGTATATGTTTGTTGTGATCAACTTCACGTATATAATATAGCATGGGGTAAATGATATTGACAATAAGTTTGTGCTTTATTTCACATAATTGTCAAAAATCATAATTTCATGGAATGGACAATAGACATAATAGTACGAAGAATGAAAACTACTTTTTAAAAGGGTGGCCATGTTCGATGAGAAAATTCCCTTTCATTATTATGGTACTGTTTATTTTGTTTGGCTTTTTCCTCCAAATACTCGCATTATTAAAGATCTTCCCTCTATTGCTTAGTACACCAATATTGTTTGTATCCATTTTTATTTTCATTTTTTATCTTAATGACAGAAAACGATTTAGAGGATTTTAAAAGGGATGGATGCCAATAGGCACCATCCCCTTTATTTATGCTTTTGATAACAATTGTTCTAATTCATTCAATTTCTCTTCAAATACCTTACAAGCATTTTTGATTGGCTCTGCACTTGTCATATCTACACCGGCTTTTTTCAGCACTTCGATAGGATAATCTGAACTTCCCGAACTTAGAAAGTCAATGTATCTTTTGACTGCTGGCTCGCCCTCTTCTAAAATTTGCTTGCTTAATGCAGTGGCTGCACTAAAACCAGTTGCATACTGGTAAACATAATAATTGTAATAAAAATGAGGAATTCTCGCCCATTCTAATCCGATTTCCTCATCAATCACAATATCCTCATCACCGAAATATTTTTTATTCAATTCGTAATAGCTTTCCGTTAATGCATCCGCTGTTAATGCCTCGTTATTTTGTGCCTTTTGATGGATCATGTGTTCAAATTCCGCAAACATGGTTTGACGGAACACGGTGCCTCTAAAGCCTTCTAAATAATGATTGAGTAAGTATATTCGTTTTTGTTCATCATCAATTGTTTTTAATAAGTAGTCATTTAGAAGTGCTTCATTGCAGGTTGAAGCCACTTCAGCAACGAAAATAGAATAGTTACCGTAAGGATATGGTTGTGATTTCCGTGTATAGTAACTGTGAACAGAATGGCCAAATTCATGGGCAAGTGTAAATAAATTATTTACATTATCCTGCCAGTTCATCAGAATATACGGATGTGTACCGTATGCTCCTGAAGAATAAGCCCCACTCCGCTTTCCTTTATTTTCATGCACATCAACCCAGCGATTTTCAAAGCCCTCTGTTAATATTTTCGAATATTCCTCGCCTAATGGGGCTAACCCTTTAATGACTAAATCCTTAGCCTCATCGTATTTGATTTCCATTTTTACATCCTTCACAAGCGGAGTAAATAAATCGTACATATGAAGCTCATCAAGCCCAAGCACTTTTTTACGAAGCTTCACATAGCGACGTAATAAATGAAGATTATCGGTAACAGTATTTACAAGGTTATCATAAACACTCTCCGGTATATTGTTTGCGGAAAGGGCTGAGTGTCTAGCTGAATCATATTTTCTTACTCGTGCATTAAAATTATCTTTCTTCACATTTCCACTTAATGTACTTGAAAATGTATTTTTAAATTCACCATACGTTTTATATACAGCTTTAAACGCATCGTGTCTTACCCTTGGATCTGAGCTTTCTAAAAAGCGAATATAACGGCCATGAGTAATTTCTACTTCTTCGCCATTTTCATCTTTGATAGATGGAAATTGAAGGTCCGCATTGTTTAACATTCCAAACGTATTGCTAGAAGCATCCATCACTTCACTCGCTTCAGCTAGCAATGCTTCCTGCTCCGCTGTTAGGACATGCGGTCTTTGCAAATTAATTTCAGCTAGAGCATGCTCATATAATTTTAGTTCTGATTTCTCATTTAAGAAGCTAGTTACTTTGCTCTCGTCTAGAGAGAGAACTTCTGGAACAATATAAGCCAACTGGCTGGATGCTTGTGAATACAGATTTTTCATTCTGTCATCCAAGCCCTGATAAAAAGAGTTCGTCGTGTCTTGGTCATAGCGCATATGTGAATATGTATAAAGCTTTCCAATTCGTTCTAACAGCTTGTCTTGGAACTGAAGAGCTTGATACAGTGTCTCTGCACTTTCCCCTAATTTTCCTTCGAATTCTTTAATCCCCGGGATTTGAGCTTTTACCTCTTGAAACTCTTTTTCCCATTCCTGGTCACTCGAAAAAATATCTTCTAATTTCCATGTATCTTGCTCAGAAATTTCACTTCGTGCTGGCAGCGATTTTACTGCAGTTTCATTTGCCATCCTTCATCCTCCATTCTTTTATTCGCCCTACGTAAAGAAATGATCATTACATTATATTCTCCTTATCTTTTCAAACTCCTTTTCACAATTGGCAGCTAGGAAACTATTTACACTTTTATATAGTATGCCCTTATACATATTTTCATTTATTTATTTAAAAGGATTCGCTGGTATTTTTGAAAAAATATCAGCTTCGCTTCCTCTCTTTCTCGATTGGACTTTGGAATCGATATCTTCCGTATCAATTGGTAACTAGTATCTCCTTTTCTTGATATCATACCCAATTGCTCTAACAGTAAAAGGTAATCGAAAATAGCTAAAAACGGATTAACTTTTTCAAGCAGTGATAAATTTCTTACAACGATTTCTTTTTTCTTAATTCTCTTATTTAAATTGCAGTTAATTTCATGTAGGGATATTAAATCATCCGGGCTTTTGTCGGCGATTATATCTATAAAAAAATACGTTTGCCAAATGATCGGTGGTGTTTGGAGAAGTAGTGAGTGATGGACGGGAAGACCAATTTCTGGCGGTAATAAGAAAAGATTAAGATTTTTGTTATATATTTCATGAAAAAATGATTTATGCTGATTCCCTGGATGAAGAGCCCAATTTAGATTAAATTTTTCATTTTCACTATTCCAGCTTGATAGATTAAACTGATTGCCCGTCTTGGGTTCCAATAAATCACGTAAGTCTATTTTTTTTATAGGATAAAAGGAATGATTGGCGAAGGCATTTTTTGTGGAATAGGGAGTGATTGATTCAACCATATGAAATTGCTGTTTTTCGGGGCAATATGATGGAATATAGAACTTTCCAGAAGTAGTGGTCCGTAAAAATAAGTACTGAAAGTTTGACAATGCAACGATATTCCTCTTTTTAATGCGTATTTTGTTGCTAGAAAGAATCCATAGTGGTATGTACCCTTTCTGAAGATATGAATTCGTCCGCTTAATAAAAATGCTCTCTGGAATGGTTGAGCATTGATACTCTAACGCGTATTTCTTTCCATTATAATTAAACATGATATCAGGTCGCTGTTGAATATCCCTATCATAGTACTCTAAAACGGAAGGAATCTTTTGTCTTATCAGCCACTGATAGAGTTGACGTTTTCCCTCCATGTGGTAATTCGATTCGCTCTCATAAAAATCACGGCAAGCTCCCCCCTGCTTATGGGCAAAATGAAAAATCCTCTGATCTCCTAACTTAAGCAAAACACTTTCCCCACAAATAGGGCAAAAAAATTCTTCTTTGCTACGGAGGGCCAAAAGAGTGTCTTTTTTGTAATCAAGCCCTAGACAGATTTTTTCACCAATTTTTGTTTGTGCTGTTAACAATTATTTCTCGCCTCCTTCATCTATCATAATTCGCTATAATTATCATTAATTCCTTTGAATAACAAAAAAAACTCGCCAATTGGCGAGTTTTTCATCAAGGTTTTTAGAGCAAGGGAGATAGTAACCGAGCTGTTGATTCAAGTACTCTTAAACCCAGATGTCTTTCATGAAAAATTGTTTTATCCAGCTGTTTAGAATATTCAAGGTCATTAATATATTCATCAACTAGCTTCTGGGTACTTTTAGTACGGAATAAGAATGCATTTACCTCAAAATTCAAATGGAAGCTTCTCATATCCATATTGGATGTTCCAATCGAGGCTAGTTCATGATCAACGATAACAATCTTACTGTGCATAAAGCCCCGTTGGTATTCATATACCTTAACGCCTGCTTCTAAAAGCTCTGGGAAATAAGATCTTGATGCATGAAAGACGATCCGTTTATCTGGTTTATTGGGTACAAGGAGCCGTACGTCTATACCACTTAAGGCTGCAACTTTTATTGCTGAAAAGATATCTTCATCTGGAATAAAATACGGTGAAGCAATCCAAACTGATTTTTCCGCGCTTGCAATCATTGAGAAAAAGATATTTTTGATAACACTCCATTCGTTATCAGGCCCTCCAGCGATGAGTTGAACACCACCGTGATTTTCATTATCATTTTGGGGTGATAAGTATTCGGCTGTTAGGAAACTGTGATTAGTCATATAATACCAGTCTTGTAAAAAAATTAGCTGAAGTGTTCGAACAGCTTCCCCACGAAGCATTAAATGCGTGTCACGCCAAAAACCAATGTTCTTATCTCTTCCTAAATATTCATCCCCAATATTGAGCCCGCCAACAAATCCAATCGTCCCATCTATTATGATCATTTTACGATGATTACGGAAATTAAATTTATTATTTAAAAAAGGCAGTTTTACTGGCCCGAAAATCACCATTTCGATCCCGGCATTTCTTAGGTCGTTTATATAAGACTTGGACAACTGCCATGAACCCACTGCGTCATATAAGAAACGAATCTTTACACCTTGATGGGCCTTTTCAATAAGAATATTTTTAATTTCTTGACCAATATGGTCGTGACGAACAATATAATATTCAAGATGGATATGATGCCTAGCTTTTTTTAGTTGTTCTAAGATATGGTGAAATGTTTCTTCTCCATTTGTTAAGATTTTTGTGGAGGTATCAAAGGAAATTGGACTATTCCCCAGTTTTTGAGCCAAATTGAATAATTTACCTTGGTGTTCCCCCATTAAGCTAAGCTTTTCATCACTTCTTGGATCATCCTCACCTTCAACTGTCAAAAACGCTTGTTTATCTAAGAAATATTTCTTCCTAAACATCTTCTCTTTCCGATAATTTCGGCCAAAAAGGAGGTAAAAAATAAAACCAACCAAAGGAAAGCTACCTAGAACTACTAACCAGGTGATCGTTTGAGTTGGGTGGCGGTTCTCAAGGAAAATAACAAAGCCAATAAAAATAACTGACAGTGTAACCAAAACACTTAGGAATCCAAAGATCCCACTTGCTAATTGATCCTTAAAGAAAAACAATAGTACGGATAATACCGCCAAAAATATAATAACCCTTACTGTGTTTTTCAGTGCCCTCACCTACCTGAGTTTTTTCAGGAAACAGTTAATGTTAAAAATACCGATTTCAATATTGAAATCGGTACATTAATTAGCGAAAATGTTTTCGTAATTCAGTAAAAACATTTCCAGAAATTATTTCTTTACCATATTCTTGAATACGATGAATGGTAAGTTGTGTTTCAAAACCGTACTCAAGCAAAATACTTAATATATCGTCAATTTCATCTTCTGCAAATAAGTCTTCAGGAAATTCAATATATAAATAGTATTTTCCTTCAAAATGATACAGCATTGTCACTAAATCATCCAATCCTGAACGATTAGATAAGCTAATAACATCCTCAAAGTCATTAAAGCCAATGAGGAATTCTAACGTTTCTTCCTCAAGAATTATATCTTCCTCATCAGAATGATTTCGATTAAAATGATGATCCAAAAGATCTTCAATCTTATCATCAGCAGGAAAATCTTTTATTTTTTCATTAGGAATGGGGAGTTCAAACTTTTCTCCATCTTTTGACAGCTGTGCTTTGGTTACCAGAACTTCTAATCCTTTATCAAGTGCTTGGACTTGAATCCAAAGAGGACCTTCAATAACAAATTCTTCCTCATCATGGACTTCATCCATCATTTCCCAAAAGAGTTCTTCACTACGTTCCCGATTGTACCAAATCTCTTCACGGTCAAAGCCTCTTTCCTCTATATCTCCATATGAAATGTAAAATTTCACTGTATATTCATTAATGCGTTCAATCTCCATTAAAAACCTCTCCCTTCCGTTTTCCAGATTGAAGGGACTAAATACCCCCAAGCAGATACTGCCTTAGCATTTACTTAATTTCAAAAAAATTATCATAGGGTGTAAAAAAGTAAATACTCGTGTACTTTTATTTTATGATAAAAGTACTAATAAGGGAAATAAAAAAGGCTGAAATCTAAAAAACAGTGTTAATACCTATTCAACTTTGTTAAGATTTTCATTATATTGTAGCAAAGTGGGATAGAAATCACAACGATATTATTTTTATATACAAAAAAAGACCTCCGAAAGAAGGCCTATTTATTTAATTAACCATACGCTGTGCTTCGCGCAACTGAAACGTTCTGACTCTTCTTGGGAGGAATCGTCTGATTTCATCCTCATTATATCCAACTTGTAAACGTTTTTCATCGATTATAATCGGCCTGCGCAAGAGACCAGGATTCTCTTTTATTAATCCAAATAAATCCTGAAGCGGCATTGCATCTAAGTTAACGTCTAATTTTTGAAATGTCTTTGATCTTGTTGAAATAATTTCATCCGTACCATCTTCAGTCATTCGAAGTATTTCTTTTATCTCTTCCATGGTTAATGGTTCGGAGAAAATATTTCTCTCTGTGTATGGTATTTCATGTTCTTCTAACCATGATTTGGCTTTCCTACATGATGTACAACTTGGTGAAGTGTATAGTGTAACCATTCGATCTTCACACTCCTCTTTTATTTGCGTCTATTTATTGATATATCCCGTATATTGAATTATTAAACCAATTTATTATAATCAAGATAAAACATCTTTCAATAATCATTATAAATAAGTAATTTATATCATTGATTATACACCACTGTTTCTTAAAAGGGTATCTTTTTTTCAAAAAATATTGTAAGAAGAAAAACAATTCAAAAATTATTTGTATCACTATATTAGACGAATAATTCTCCTAAAAGTTTCATATTTTTTAATAATTTCATCTTGAAATTTTTTTATAATCATTATTCATCTTCCTATAATGTTCGTCTATACTGTGTAATAAAGTGAGGGTCACCAAGAAATAAATTGTTTTCACTACTTTTACAGTTTATTTATCTACGGTAAAAAACGATAAATCAATATTCTATTCTCAATTAAAAATTTGTAATGAAAACGCATTCATTTTTTTGAAAATCAAATCGAAAGTTATTTAAATTCCTCTTTAAATAAAAGGTAAGTTCTTTTACAATAAAGGAGGGATATTAAAATCGCGCTACGAATTTTCAAAACAGCTGATAATGAAGGGGGTTAATATTATGGGAGCATACATATTGGATTTAACTATTGTTGCTTTACTAATTGTAGGAATTACTGCCCTAATGGGTGTTATTACAAACAGTTTTGGTGAAAAAGTGTTTGGTGGTAAAAATCGAAGTGAATTTGTCGACGAAAGTGCTAAATACCAGACTGGATGGAAAACTGTCGGGGGCAATAAGAAATAATGAACAAACAAAAAAACGATCTCGCAGCGAGATCGTTTTTTTGTTTTATTTAGATTGTACTTTGTATTGTTTGAACTCTTTCTCCGAGCATAGAACAAAGTGACCAGGAGTCACCTCTCTAAATTCAACTGATTCATTAGGCTCGTAGTTATGACTAGCTGGATCATATGATTTCCGTTTCCGTGTCCGTTCACTGATTGGATCTGGAGCAGGAATCGCTGATAATAGTGATTGTGTGTACGGGTGTAGTGGATTTTTATAAAGTTCATCGGCAGGTGCAAGTTCTACCATTTTACCAAAATACATAACACCAATACGATCACTAATGTATTTTACCATTGAAAGATCATGGGCAATGAAGAGATAGGTTAAGTTTTTCTCTTTTTGAAGTTTTTTCATTAAGTTAACAACCTGCGCTTGGATAGAAACATCCAACGCTGAAATAGGTTCATCAGCAATGATAAATTCTGGTTGAACAGCAAGGGCACGTGCAATACCAATTCGCTGACGCTGACCACCACTAAATTCATGTGGATAGCGGTTCGCATGCTCTCTATTCAAGCCAACGGTTTCTAAGAGCTCATATACTTGCTCCATCCGATCTTTTTTTGAATTTGCCAAGCCATGGATATCAATTCCCTCGGCAATAACATCAGCTATTTTTAATCTCGGATTTAATGACGCATATGGATCTTGGAATATCATTTGCATTTTCCGATTAAAATCTTTTAATTGTTTTTTTGACTTTTTACCGTGAACGTTAACTCCATCGTATAATACTTCGCCGCCAGTAGCATCGTATAAACGGATTATGGTGCGCCCTGTTGTTGATTTGCCACAACCAGACTCTCCTACTAATCCCATTACTTCACCTTTAAATATATCAAAAGAGACATTATCTACTGCTTTTACTTCGTTCACTTTACCTTCATTAAAATATTGCTTTAAATTTTTAATTTCAAGTAATTTTTCATTCTGAGCCATTTATTTTCCCTCCTTTTTTCCAGGGAATTGACCTTGATTCGTTTTCACTAGAGTAGCTACTGGAGCATTTCCTGCAAATTGATTTTGGCGTCTTTTTACAGCCTCAGGTGGGTTAACCTTTGGTGCATCAGGATGTAACAGCCATGTAGCTGCATAATGTGTGTCAGAAACTTTAAAGAAAGGCGGCTCTTGCTCTAAATCAATTTTCATAACAAATGGGTTACGCGGTGCAAACGCATCACCTTTTGGAGGATCTAATAAATCAGGTGGTGTCCCAGGAATCGAGAATAACTCCTCGTCATGTGTATCCATGTCAGGCATTGAACTGATTAAGCCCCATGTGTATGGATGTTGTGGATTATAGAAAATCTCATCGGCTGTCCCAATTTCAACAATTTTCCCACCATACATAACTGCTACACGATCCGCTACATTGGCAACAACCCCAAGGTCATGCGTTATGAATATTATCGATGTATCAATTTTCTTTTGTAGATCCTTCATTAATTCAAGAATTTGTGCTTGAATTGTAACGTCTAGAGCAGTTGTCGGTTCATCGGCAATAAGAATTTTAGGATTACATGCCAAGGCAATAGCGATAACAACCCTTTGTCTCATCCCACCGGAGAACTGATGCGGGTATTGATCTACACGTATCTCTGCCTTTGGAATACCAACTAGTTTTAATAAATCAACTGCTCTTTCCTTTGCAGCGTGTCTGCTCATATTTTGGTGTTTAATAAGAGGCTCCATAATCTGGTTGCCAATTTTCATTGTTGGATTTAGTGAAGTCATTGGGTCCTGGAAAATCATTGAAATATCTTTTCCACGGATTTTTTGCATTTCTTTATCTTTAAGTTTTGTTAGGTCTTTTCCTTCGAAAAGAATTTCACCACTTTTAATTTCTGAATTGTTTTCAGGAAGTAACCGCATGATTGATTTTGTTGTAACTGATTTTCCAGAACCTGATTCACCAACGATCGCTAATGTTTCACCATTATATAAATCAAAGCTTACACCACGAATCGCTTGTACTTCTCCAGAAAATGTATGAAACGATATTTTTAAATCCTTTACTTGTAAAACTTTCTCCATTTACATACACCTGCCTTCTAATCACGCATTTTTGGATCCAACGCATCTCGTAATCCGTCCGCCACTAAGTTAAAGCAAACCATAATAATAGCTATCATAATGGAAGGAATAATCATTTGATAAGGAAATGCAATCATAGATTTAAATCCTGAATTGACTAATGTTCCTAAAGATGCATTTGGTTCTTGTAATCCCAACCCAATAAAGCTCAAAAATGCTTCAAAGAAAATAGCATTTGGGATTGAAAACATCGTATTTATTATAATGACACCAAACATGTTCGGAATCATATGTTTAAAAATAATTGAAGAATTGGAAGCACCTAGTGTCTTGGCAGCCAAAACAAATTCCTGACCTTTAAATTTCAACACTTGTGCTCGAACAACTCGGGCCATACTTGTCCAACCGGTTATAGTTAAGGCAAGTATGATTGGAATAATACCTGGCTTTAACACCAAAATCATTAATACAACAACAATCAGGTTGGGAATACCAACAATAACTTCTATAATACGTTGCATAACACCGTCAATTTTTCCGCCTAAATAACCAGATACAGCTCCATATGCAACTCCAATGGCCATATCAATTAATGCTGCCATGAAGGCAATAAATAACGATACTTGTGTACCTTTCCAAATTCGTGCAAACTGGTCTCGGCCTAAATTATCAGTTCCAAACCAGTAATAGGCATCAATTTTCCGAACTTCATATGCGTTATATACTGTGCCGTCTCTCCTGGATAAGGTTCCATCAAATGGAAGCCATTCTACATCCTCTAAACCTTGAATACGCGGCGGCAAGTTATTATGCTTAGTGTTTTGTGTATCGAAATCATACGGCGTAATCATCGGACCAACAAATGCCAAAATAAGCATGATTGCTAAGATCACTAAACTAACAACCGCACCTTTATTCTTCCGAACTCTTAGCCATGAATCCTGCCAAAAGTTCAGGCTCTTTTTGGAGATTTTTTCACTTTTTGATGGGTCAATATGGGCAGGAGCAAACATATCCTTTGAAATTGTAATGTCTTTGTTGCTCATTTAGTTTTCCCCCCCGATATACGAATACGTGGGTCGATGATTCCATATAGAATATCAACAATCAAGATAACAACAACAAATAATACAGCAAATAAAATATTGGTTCCCATAATGACAGGGTAGTCATTCATATTAATTGATTTAACAAATTGTTCCCCTAGTCCTGGAATTCCAAAAATTTGTTCAATAACTAATGAACCAGTCATTAAGCTAACAGCTAAGGGTCCTAATACAGTCACAACAGGTATTAATGCATTTCTTAGTGCATGCTTTAGACTAATTTGCCAACGGCTTGCTCCCTTTGCTCTCGCCAAAGTAATATAATCAGATCCTAATACCTCTATCATTTCAGTACGCATAAACCGTGCCGCAATTGATATCGGAAACATTGCTAGTGCAATGGTAGGCAAAATGGTATATTCTGGTCCTTTCCATAACATAACAGGAAGCCAATGCAATTTAACAGAAATATAAAACTGAAGCAATCCAGCAAATATAAATGACGGTACTGATTTTCCAACTACAGCAATAAATGTAGACCCATAATCTATCCATGTATTTTGCTTTAAGGCAGCAATTACACCCAAGAATATGCCAATTATTGCACCAACTATCATAGCTTGCAAACCTAATTGTGCAGATGGCCCAATGCGGTTAGCAATAAGTTCTGTTACAGGGGTATTGTCAAATTGAAAGGATACTCCTAAGTCACCCTTTACCAAATTCCTCATATAATTAAAATATTGAACAGGCAGAGGTTCATTTAAACCATATTTATCCAGCAAAATATCGCGCTGAACTTCTGAGAGCTTTTCGAAGTTATTAAATGGGCTACCTGGAATTAGCTTCATGAGGAAAAATGTAAGTGATGTTACGATTAAAAGTGTAATTATCATATAGCCAGTTCGTTGTAAGATATATTTTGCCATGACTACACCTCCTAATATTTTTCTAAATATTCGACGTTTTTTGACAATTCCCATACAGGTAAAAAGAGAGTATATTGAAGAAATATACTCTCTTTCTATTTGATTAGTATAGCTACTATTTTGTGATTTTAATCCACTGGTAACTATAATCTGGACCGAATGCATGGTGCGCAAAGCCTTGAACCTTCGGATTGATAAGCAGGTTAACTGAACGTTGGTAAAGTGGTGCGATTGCCGCATCATCTTCTAACAAGATTTTTTCTGCATCTTGTAGAGCTTTCCAACGATCTTGTGGCTTAGCTACAAGTTCTTCACTAGCTGATTTAATTAACTTATCAAATTCTGGATTACCATAATCCATGTGGTTTTGTCCGCCGCCAGTAACCCATAGATCCATGTATGTCATAGGGTCAGCGTAGTCAGGTCCCCAACCACCCATTAATAGATCGTAATCTTGAGCGTCTTCACGAGCAATACGAATTTTGAATGGTACAGCCTCGACAGTAATTTTTAGTCCAGGTAAGTTTTTCTCTAATTGGTCCTTAACGAAAGCGTCAGTTAATTTTGAAGTTTCAGTATCTTGACCAACATAAGTAAATGCTACTTCTTTAAGGCCTGTTTCTTTAAGACCTTTTTCCCAAAGCTTTTTAGCTTCTTCTTTGTTAGTGCTTAGGTAAGTTCCAGCAGTATCACGGAAATCTTTACCATCTAAGAATGAGAAACCTTTTGGTACAAGGAAATCAGCTGGGATAGATCCGTTTGCTAATACATCTTCTGTTAAAGCTTTTTTGTCAACAGATAAAGCAATTGCTTTACGGATGTTAACATTTTTCAATGCTTTATTCTTTTCGTTCATTTTTAACCACCAGATAGATGGCTCTTGGTAGCGTAGTAAATCTTTTTGTCCTTCAAATTGAGAAAGAATCGCAGCTTGTGCAAGCTTCCCTGTGATATCAGCTTCGCCTGCAGTATATGCGTTTGCAGAAGCTTGTGGATCTTTAGAAACGTTAAAGTTGATTTTCTCTAAAGTAACGTCTTTAGCATTTACGTAATCAGCATTCTTTTCTAATACCCATTCAGTTCCAGTTGGGCCATCCCACTTAGTCATTTTAAATGGACCATTGTAAAGTAGGTGAGTAGCATCTTTCGCAAAGTTAGCGCCTTCAGCTTCAACAAACTTTTTGTTTTGTGGGTAGAACAATGGGAATGTTAGGTAAGATTCGATGTATGGAAGCGCTCTCACTAAAGTGATTTCCACAGTATAATCATCTAATGCTTTAATACCTAAATCTTCCAGTTTCGCTTTACCAGCAACAATTTCAGATGCATTTTTAATTTTGCCTTCCATGAAGTATGCGCCATATGGAGCAGCAACTTTCGGATCAATTGCACGTTGCCATGCAAACACAAAATCATGAGCAGTAACCGGGTCACCGTTTGACCATTTTGTATCTTGTTTTAGTTTAATTGTGATAACAGTTTTGTCATCATTGTATGTTGGTGCACCCTCAGCAACGCCAGGGATAACTTTTTGGTCAGGATCTAAACGATATAAACCTTCGTTTGTAGCATTTAACATTGTGAAGCTTAATACGTCTTGGGACATTACGCTGTCCATTGATGGAATTTCTGCAGTTTCAAGAACATTAAGAACTTGTTCATCTGCTAGAGTTGTTTCCTCAGTGCCAGCATCTTTATTGCCTTCATTCGTTCCTTTGCCTTCATTCTTGTCTCCGCCTGAACATGCTGCTAGAAACATGCTTAGAACTAGTGATAGTACTAAAAGTAGTGAAAGTTTTGATTTCTTCACTAGTAGACCTCCCTTTTCTATTATTCTGAAAAATTACTACATTCTCTATTATACATATTTTAAATTAATTGTACATTATTTTTTACAATTTTATTTACAGTATTGAAACATTCGTTACGTATTGGTTACAAATTCCTGTGTTATAATTTACACTTATACTAATTTTTTTGTATAATATTAAGTATCTACCCTTATTAAATCTATGTTTTGGAGGTTATACTGTGAATTACAGATTAAGGAAAAGACTTTTAATATTGGCACTAACACAGTTGCTTATACTAATAATTTCTTCACTTTCAAAAAAAGGATTTTCTTTATTAAGTTATATCGATATATCGTTTTATGTTTCTTCTTTGCTCCTTCTTACTTTCTTACTTCTTTATACGATAAATTCTGGCTTTTACGATGGTATTGGTAAATCATTTAATTTGGCTTTTTCAAGAGGGCAAAACAATAGAAAGTTCGAAGATATTCCTGCATTATCTGAGCTCATTACATTCAATCAATCCCCCCTTCTATTTCATGGATTAGCTAACTTTCTCCTAATGCTAATCTCCTGCTGCCTATATTATTTTTTACGGACTTGAAATTAAATATACAGTTCATTTATAATAAGAACAATTGTATAGTTGCTTAACAGGCTATGATAAAGAGTAGTACGTATTTTCCTTCGTTTCAGAGAGTTTGTGGCTGGTGTAAACAAACACGAATAAATACGGAATGGACTTTGGAGCCTCTGTCTGAACATATAAAAGTAGGATTTGACGTTTTCCTTGCGTTAAAAGGACTCCCGTTCGTCATTGTGGATGATTGTGGAATTGAGTGACTCTTTATTGAGTAATTTAGGGTGGTACCGCGGAACCATTCGTCCCTATTAGTTTTATGGGGATGAATGGTTTTTTTATATATTTTTAGGAGGAAATTAATCATGAAAACGATTTTTTCTGGTATTCAGCCGAGTGGAACAATAACACTTGGTAACTATATCGGAGCATTAAAACAGTTTGTTGAAATGCAAAACGAATACAATTGTTTCTTTTGTATCGTTGACCAGCATGCCGTTACGGTTCCACAGGATCCAATAACACTTCGCAAAAATATTCGAAGTTTAGCGGCATTGTATCTAGCAGTTGGAATTGATCCAGAAAAAGCTACTTTATTTATTCAATCAGAGGTCCCTGCTCACGCCCAGGCAGGATGGATTATGCAATGTGTTGCCTATATTGGAGAACTTGAAAGAATGACACAATTTAAGGATAAATCTACTGGTAAAGAGGCTGTGCAGGCAAGTCTTTTAACTTACCCGCCACTCATGGCTGCGGATATCCTCTTATATAACACGAATCTTGTACCTGTAGGTGAAGATCAAAAGCAACATTTAGAATTAACACGAGATTTAGCTGAAAGATTTAATAAAAAATACAGGGACATGTTGACTATCCCTGAGATTAGTATTCCTAAAATTGGTGCTAGAATTATGTCATTGCAAGAACCAACAAAAAAAATGAGCAAATCAGATCCAAATAAAAAGGCAATTATCACACCATTGGATGACCCAAAACAGATTGAGAAGAAAATTAAGAGTGCTGTCACCGATTCAGAAGGAATTGTTAAATTCGATAAATTAAACAAACCTGGTATATCTAACTTATTATCGATTTATTCTATCCTAGGTGGTAAATCAGTATCAGAAATTGAAGGAATGTATGAAGGGAAAGGATATGGTGATTTTAAAGGCGATTTAGCAGATGTCGTCGTAAATTTCTTTCAGCCTATTCAAGAAAAATACTATGATTTACTCGAATCATCAGAACTCGACCGGATTCTAGATGAAGGTGCACAAAAGGCAAATCTAGTGGCAGCAAAAACCCTTAAAAAAATGGAAAATGCAATGGGACTTGGTAGAAAAAAAAGATAACAACAAAAAGCCTGACCCACAAAAGATATGGAATACATATCTTTTGGGTCAGGCTTTTAATTTACTTTCGGACCGTGCTCCATTTCCCAAAGCTTTTCAAAAAACGGCTGTCCTTTTATTAAATTTTCACAAAATGTCTCATGGCGCTTAGACCACCCATACTTTGTTTCCTCAAACAATTGTTCCCATGCAGCTTCAAAATTTAATTCTTGAATGGTTGAATAATGCTCTGGGCACCATTCGGTATACCAATATCTAACTTCTGCTTCATTACTAGATGAGAGCAATTGATCTAAAGCCATAAATAACAGTTGTTTTAATTGACGCTCTTTTCTTGTTAAACCTCTCATTAGTTCTGGTTCAGGTGAGAGAATATGATAGTCCTTCATTTTTTCATGTTCATAAAAATGATATTTAGTAGCCTCATGTTGAGCAATCATTTCGTACACCAATTGCTCTTGTCTAGGTATTAACCGACTTTTTCGAATCGGGATATTATAGCCAATGGTATCAATTGCTAAGATCCCAATTCCATCAGTTACCACGAAGCAATAGTCAAGTTGAACTCTTTCATGGTTTTTTCTTAAATAGGCTTTCTGATAAATATCATCTAGTAGTTGTTGAGGTAATTCCGACAAATCGTTTTCAATGTACTTAAACAAAACAGGCTCAACTTTTATAAGTGGTACCTGATCTAACAGTTCCACCCCGTCATCCTTACGCCATTCATGAAAGTGACATACATTATAACCGTTTTCTTCCCCTTCAAACCAATTTACCCATACATCATGAAGATACAACATTTTACAACCCCTCACTTCAAGAAACTGTTTGTAAATCAGTATGGGCAGACCTTAGTTAAATTATTCCTTTATATATATTTTGCTCCAATTTCAATGATTGACCTACTTTTTTAGAACCTGTCCTATTATATATCTTAATGTATATGGGTAAATGATATTGGTTATTCCCGAATGAAAAGAATCACAAAAAAATCCACCACATGAATGGCAGATTTTATCTTTTTGATTTTGGATTGAAAGCATCCTTTAGTCCTTCTCCGATAAAGTTTATCGATAAAATAGTAATCGTTATAATTAATGCCGGCGGTACCCATATCCAAAGCTTAAATTGGAGAACATCCGGCTCGTTTGCCGAATTCAACATATTTCCCCAACTTGGAATTTCCTGAGGCACACCAAAGCCAAGAAAACTTAATCCTGTTTCAGCGACAATCATTGTCGCAAATGTAATTGTTGCTTGCACGATAATGGTAGATAAAATGTTTGGTAATAGATGTTTCATAATTACTTTGGCTGGTGAACAACCAATTGAAATAGCAGCCGTAATATATTCATTTTCTTTTTCGGCGAGGATTTTACTACGGACAATCCGGGCGATTCCCCCCCAGCTTAACAAGCTAATGGTGCCGATTAATACCCATAACCCATTTACTTTTCCAAAAAGAATGGCATTAAGGACTATTACAAATACTAGAAATGGAAAGTTTAAGATAAAATCAGTAAATCTCATTAATATACTATCTACTGTTCCACCAAAATAACCTGAAATAGAGCCGATCAATGTCCCAAGTATAATGACAAATAATGTGCAACTCATTCCAACTAATAACGATATGCGGCCCCCATAGAGTAATCTTGTAAAAACATCCCGACCGGCTTTATCCGTTCCAAGCCAATGATCACCCGATGGTTCTAACGACATTTGACCAATATTAATTCTAGTAATATCTGCAGTTGTAATAAAAGGAGCTAGTATCGAAACAATAGTAACAATTAATAAAAAGATAAAGCTGACCATTGCTAATTTATTTTTTACAAATTTCTTTCTAGCAATGGCAAAAGGAGATAAACTTTTTTTCGGGGGTGTGACGGTAACATTTTTTTCGTATTGTGTTACAACTTTCATTTTTTCTCCCCCTAATCTAGCCTAATTCTCGGATCTACAACACCATATAATACATCTGCTACTAAATTGCCGATAAGTGTTAAGAAAGAGAAAAACATGGTCAATGTCATTAATACCGGATAATCTCTTGTCCCGACAGACTGCAGGAATAATTGTCCAAGACCTGGATATGTAAAAATTGTCTCGGTGATAATAGCACCACTAATAATGGCGACAATATCAAAGCCTAAAAAGGTTATAAGTGGGATAATTGAGTTTCTTAAAATATGAACATTGTAGATCTTACTTTCCGGAGTCCCTTTTGCACGAGCAGTACGAACATAATCTTTACGGCTATTTTCAATAATATCGTTACGTAAAAATTGCGTATAACTTGCTGTACTTAATAATCCAAGTACGATAGCAGGTAAAAAAACATGGTGAAAACGGCTTAGCCACCATTCTAATGTTCCATCTGTAACACCAATGTCTACTGAGCCATTAGATGGAAACCAGCCTAACTTAAATGAAAAGAAAAAGATGGCGAATACCCCTGCAATAAAGGATGGAATGGCCAAGCCTATGTAGTTTAATCCTCCTATTAGGTTATCCATTAAGGTATACGGCTTTCGACCTGCATATGAACCCATAAAAAATGCAAGGACGTAGGTTATTAAGATAGCTGAAAGGCCTAATAGTATGGTGTTAGGGAGACGTTCTCCAATAACCTCAGATACAGCAATTTTGAATCGTGTTGATTTCCCAAAATCCCCCTCCACGAAACCACTAATCCAACGGAAATACTGCTGAGGCATCGGATCATTGTATCCCAATTTCTCACGCATTTCTGCGATGTATTCTGGATTTGTATTTCTTGGATCAATCTCTCCACTAAGAGAATCCCCCGGCATTAATTTTGCCAAGGAAAACACTACTATGGAAGTAAGGAGTAACATTGGAATCATTCCCAATATTCTACGAAATGCATATTTCAACATGTGCATTCTCCTTGTCTATAAGCTTTGGTAACCACAAGCTGTATATCTCGCCTAATTTGTTCAAATAGGAGAAGCAAAGTCTTCTCCCATTTGAAGTTCAAAATTGAGTTGTCAGTATTAGTAAGCCTTTAAAACAAATTGTATTAACTTTTTAGAAAACTGTTCTATTGTTTTATCCACCATTCATTTGGACGGTTCATACCAGATACGTCAAATTTAACTTCCTGCACTCGCTTGCTAACAGCCATTGTTTCTTCTAGTTCAGCAATTGGTAATGCCGGAAGATCTTGCATGAATAGTTTTTGCCATTGTACATATAGATCCTTACGTTTTTCGTTATCTGTTCCAACAACACTGATATCAAGTGCTTGATCCAACAATTTATCACTATCCGCATTTACCCAGCGTGGATAGTTCCAAAGTGCTTTTGAGCCCCAAAGTGGAGTTGGATCTGGATCTGCACCAGTTGACCAGCCTCCGAAGAATACTTCCATTGATTTGTCCGCTTTTTCAAGCATTTCATAGTAAAGATTTACATCAGTCATCGTTAATTTAGTTTTCAATCCAACAGCTTCCCAATATTGAGTCATTGCTTTGGCACGAGATTCAAAAGTTGGGTTATCCGTTGCATAGTGGCTGAAGTTTACAACGAATTTCTTACCGTTTGGATCTTCACGGAATCCATCGCCATCAACGTCTTTGTAGCCTGCTTCATCTAATAGTGATTTAGCTTTTTCCGGATCATATTTGTATTGCTCTAAATCTTCATTAGGTGCTGCAATCCAATGGTTTGTCGGGATTGGACGGTTTACAGGCTTACCTACACCAAAGAAGAACGCCTTAACCCATTCCTCACGATTGATTGCATAATACATTGCTTCACGAAGCTTTTTCTCTTGGTATTTTGGTTCGTTCATGACGTTTTTCTCGCCATCCCAAGTACCTAATCTGAAACCAACATAGTAATAGCTTACGCCAGGATAAGTTACTGCGTTTACATTATCAAGCGCTTTAACTTGATCAATAATACTAGGATGGAAAGAAGTCATATCAAGCGTTCCATTTTTAAGTTCTCCTACGGAAAGAGATGGGTCGATCACTTTAACAACGACTTTTTCGATATGCGGTTTGCCTCCGAAGTAATCATCAAAGCGCTCCATTTCAACTGATTCACCGGGGATAATTTTAGAAACTTTAAATGGTCCTAAACCAACTGGCTTTGTACGAACCTGTTCAGACCCCATCATATCTTTTACAGCAATTCCTTTAAATGCAGTACGGTTCATAGGGTATGTCCAAAGATTATCCAAGTTGTTTACACGGGCCTTATCGAATGTAATTTGAATGTGGTAATCGTCGACTACTTTAATACCAGCGATTTCCTTTGCTTTACCATCATGATAATCTTGTGCACCCATAATGTTTCTTACGTTATCAAAGCGCGGACCTTCATAATCCTTGTCAGCAACAACTTTCAAAGCGAATTCCCAATCCTTAACTGATAATTCGTCCCCGTTGTGCCATTTAACACCTTGTTTGATTTCGAAGTCAAACACTTTATTGTCTGCTGTTTTCCATGAGGCTATATGTGGTTGTGCCTTGAGGTTCTCATCATAATCAATTAAGTTTTCATCAAAGAAATCAATTACATATGCATCAGTTTGTGTACCATAAAAAGAGTAGTTAAATTTACCTTCAGGTGCCGAATCCAGTGCATATACAAGTGTGCCGCCATCCTGTGGCTTTTCGGATGTTTCGCCACTGTTACCTTCATTTTCATTTTTCTTAGTACCCGCTTTTTCACCGCCGCTGCAAGCTACTAAAAATGCGGAAAGAACCAGCATTAATGCTGCTAACATAAGCATACTTCTCTTCTTCATTTGTTTCCCCCCTAATTGTTTTATATTTTTCCTTTTGCTAATGACTAGCTCCAGCCCCTAAGCACTTTCACTTTTCTAGTAAAGGTGGCAAGCTACTCGATGAGAGGGCTTCACCTCCTTTAATACTGGCTTACTTTTAGAACATTCCTCCATTGCCATTGGGCAGCGAGGATGGAATGTGCATCCAGAAGGAGGATTGATAGGGCTTGGCACATCACCTTTTAATATGACCCGCTCCTTTTTCACCCTGGGATCTGGAGTTGGAATAGCTGAAATTAATGCCTGTGTATATGGATGGAGAGGTTCAGCGTATAGGTGGTCTTTATCCGAAACCTCAACCATATTCCCTAGGTACATAACACCTATTCGGTCACTCATGTGTTTAACAACACTTAAGTCATGCGCAATGAAAAGAAAAGTAAGATCAAATTCTTCCTGTAAGTCCTTTAACAGGTTTAATACCTGTGATTGGACTGATACGTCTAGTGCTGAAACCGGTTCATCGGCAATAATTAATTTGGGTTTTAATGCTAGAGCTCTTGCTATTCCAATTCTTTGGCGCTGTCCCCCAGAAAATTCATGGGCATACTTGTAATAGGCATCGGGCGGCAAGCCTACTTTATCTAACAAATCCATGACTTCCCGTTTTAACTCAGCTTTATCTTTTTTTGAAAAATTATAAATGGGCTCTGCAATTATATCTCCAACCATTTGCATGGGATTCAAAGAAGCATAGGGGTCCTGAAAGACCATCTGCATATCTTTTCGAATCTCTCGAAGTGATTTACCAGTTACTTTGGTAATGTCTTTTCCATTAAAGAGAATTTGTCCCCCCGTTGGTTTAAGTAAACGAAGAATGGTTCTCCCTGCCGTAGATTTTCCACATCCGGATTCACCTACTAGTCCAAGAGTTTCTCCTTTTTTTATCTCAAAAGAGATATTATCTACCGCTTTTACATTTCCAATAGTGCGCTTGAAGAACCCACCTTTGACTGGATAATAGGTTTTAAGATTTTTAATCTCTAATAGATTTTCAGATTGAGAGGAAGAATGGGGTTCCTTTTTATGTATATAAATGGTACTCATTTTTTCACCCCTTCTCTTGGCTTGCTAGTTTCAAAGAGCAAACAGGCAACCTCATGGCCTTGTTCAACATCTTCAAGCAAAGGGGTAATTTTAGTGCATTCAGGCATGGAGTTTGGACATCGATGGGCAAAACGGCAGCCAATTTTCGGCATATTTATAAGCGATGGGACGATACCTTTAATCGAACTTAACCGTTCTTCTTGTCCATCCATTTTCGGGATTGCCCCTAAGAGCAAACTTGTATATGGATGTTTAGGATTATGGAAAAGTGTATCCACATCGGTCCGTTCTACAATCCTTCCAGCATACATCACCATTACTTCGTCACACATTTCAGCAATTACACCCAAATCATGTGTAATCAAAATAACAGACATATCATTTACGGTTTGTATATCTTTTAAAAGTTCGAGAATTTGGGCTTGAACGGTAACATCGAGGGCAGTGGTTGGTTCATCAGCAATTAATAATCTGGGTTGACAAGCAATGGCAATGGCGATCATGACGCGTTGTCTCATCCCGCCTGATAATTGGTGCGGATACTCATCAACGAGTTTTTCTGGCCGAGAGATGCCAACACTTTTCAATAAGGCGATCGATTTTAACCGAGCCTCTTTTTTAGTAATCTTTGTATGGTTAAAAAGGACTTCTTGGAGTTGATATCCAATTGTAAAGACTGGATTTAATGAGGTCATTGGTTCTTGGAAAATCATGGAGACGTCTTTCCCGCGAATTTTATTGATTTGTGATTCGGACATTTTCTCAAGATTTACTCCATCAAAAATGACTTCTCCTGATTTTATTTTTCCACTTCCTTTCGGTAGTAACTTCATAATGGAAAGGCTCAAAACAGACTTACCACAACCAGATTCTCCAACAATACCGATAATTTTCCCTGGCATTACATGGAAAGAAACATTTTCTACTGCATTATAATCATTTCCGTCAATATCAAAAGCGGTCTGTAAATTTTTCACTTCAAGCAATGGTGCCTCTTTGTGCAGCGATTTTTTTGCGCTCATAGTACACCTTCCAATTTTTTTGAATTATTCAGTTTATTCTATATATTCAATAAAATTCTATTACAGAATTGTTACAATTGCAAGATTTTTTTGCACAATTCCTAATATATGTTATTTCACCATTAAAAAAAGCCTTATTTTACTGGCTTTTTTCGAAGGTTTTATTATAGTATTCTAGATATTTTATTGCAGGGTTTATAAAAGATAGTTTTGTAGAATAATTATTGTTTTTGTAAAAATGTTCAACCAAATGATATCCTGCAGCATAACCTAATAGATTTGGCAGTCTTCCTCCACCATAAAGTAATTCATCGTGTTTCTTTTCAAATTTTTTTGTGTTTAGCTGTTCTTTCAAATATTTCTCCCAAAAATTTAATAACTCTTTTTCTTTATACATACGGCACCATGGTGCTAAATATTCCCGTCCACAATTTTTTAAAACTGCATATTCTGCCAGTCCTTCTATGATAATGGAATCAAGCAAAGTATAGTCTTCCAGCTTTTTATCTAACAACCTAAGCCGGCAGACGTGGTGGTATTCATGAATCATAAGTGCCTCTACTTCTTTTGGGTCATCATAGGTAGAGAGAAAAAGAAACATTTTATCTGGGAACGAAACACCAGCCTTGCTTTTAACTTCTCTGATAAAAAAACCTCCTGACTGTGCTACTGGAAAGAGAAAAATTGGTATGTCAGGGCCATTCCATTTATGTTTATATTTATTAAATAGACGCTCTACTTTATCCCATGCTTTTTGTTCCTTCATCTGAACAAGATTGTTCCTTGCGGCCCTAGACGCCCGATACATCCCAAAATCCATCAATTGATTATAAATTTCCTTTGCGGTTTGTTTTTTAAAATATGGCTCTAATCTTTCACAAATCTTAACTGGTCTGTCAATCTCCACCTCTAACCATTGCTCTGTTCGAATGATTCCCATTACTTCACCCCATTTAACTTCACTCACCCTCTGATCAGTTTATTAAATGTAACCAAAAGTGGTTCATGTAATTCTGAGGTATTATATCTCAAAAAAAATTCGACCAGAAATCATCTCCGGCCGAATTTTTTTCTTATTCATATTTTTTGAAAACAATCGTTGCGTTGTGGCCGCCAAAGCCTAGCGAATTACTCATGGCTGCCTTAATTTCTTTCGAACGTGCTTTATTGACTACATAATCTAAGTCACATTCAGGGTCTGGTGTTTCATAATTCATAGTTGGAGGAAGGATGCTGTCTCTTATTGCTAAAACAGTGAAAATCGCTTCTACACCACCTGCTGCACCTAGAAGGTGTCCTGTCATAGATTTAGTTGAGCTGATTGCTAATTTATATGCATGTTCGCCAAATACTTCCTTAACCGCAAGGGTTTCAAACTTGTCATTATATTCAGTACTAGTCCCGTGCGCATTCACATAATCAATTTCCTCAAGTTTTAATCCGCCATCATTAATAGCCATTTTCATTGCACGGGCACCACCTTCACCACCAGGTGCTGGTGCAGTTATATGATAGGCATCACCAGTTGCCCCATAACCAATAATTTCGGCATAGATTTTAGCACCACGTGCTAAGGCATGATCAAGTTCCTCCAGAACAATGATCCCGGCACCTTCACCAATAACAAAGCCATCGCGGTTTTTATCGAATGGTCTGCTTGCTGTCTTCGGGTCTGGATTTGTCGAAAGAGCGGTATTCGCGCAAAAGCCTGCGACAGACATTTTTGTGATTGGTGCTTCCGCTCCACCGGTCACCATTGCATCTGCATCGCCGCGTTGAATTACTTTAAAGGCATCACCAATGGAATTAGTTCCTGTTGCACAGGCTGTTACTGTACAAGAATTGAAGCCTCTTGCGCCGAGTATAATTGAAACCTGTCCTGTTGCCATATCAGGAATCAACATTGGTACAAAGAATGGGCTTACACGCTTGTAACCTCTCTTCTGAAATATTTCGTATTGCTGTTCAAATGTTTCCATTCCGCCGATGCCAGAACCAATCCACACTCCAACACGATGGGAGTTATCTTCATTAATTGTTAAATTAGCATCTTTTACTGCCATTAATGCCGATGCAACTGCAAACTGTGTAAAACGGTCCATTTTGCGTGCATCTTTTCTATCCATAAAGGCTTCTGGGTCAAAATCAGTAGATTCTGCGGCAACTTTTGCAGGATATTCATCTGCATTAACTCTTGTCAATGGCCCAATCCCTGATTTACCTTCTAATATGTGCTTCCATGTTGTTTCAGCATCATTTCCTAGTGGCGTTACTGCACCTATGCCTGTTACAACGACCCTGCGTTTTTCCATGTTATCTATCCCCTTCATTTCGTATCTTGTTTCGTATGGTTATTTATCAAAAAAATTCTCTTTATTTTCCCCATCTAATGGCAATTGCTCCCCAAGTTAATCCTCCGCCGAAGCCAACCATGACAATGAGGTCATCATCTTTAATTCTTCCCTCTTCTAAATCTTCCACAATCGAAATTGGAATCGATGCAGCAGAAGTATTACCATATTTATTAATCGTTTTGGACATTTTTTCGACTGGCAGATCTAATCTTTGTCTAGATGCTTCCATAATACGAATATTGGCTTGATGAGGAATAAGGAAATCAACATCATCCTTTGTTAAACCTGCTTTTTCGAGAACATTGATACAGCTTTCCCCCATTTGCCTTACAGCAAATTTGAACACTTCTCTACCATTCATAATAATATATTCATCCTGGTAAAGGTGTTTTGATCCAGTCCCATCTGCCCCAAGCTCAAAGGAAAGGATTCCGCGATTTTCTGAAACAGGTCCAATAATGGTGGCACCAGCGCCGTCCCCAAACAATACTGCCGTATTGCGGTCACTCCAGTCGGTAACTTTCGAAAGCTTTTCCACGCCAACGACTAAGACATATTTATAAACTTCGGTTTCAATGAATTGTTTCGCTGTCACAATTCCGTACATAAAGCCAGCACATGCTGCACTGACATCCATCGCTGCCGCCTTTTTTGCTCCCAGCCTTTCTTGAATTCTGCAGGCAACCGATGGAAAAGGAGTATCAGGTGTAACTGTAGCTACCAAAATTAAATCAATTTCTTCAGCGGTAATTCCAGCATCTTGAATGGCCTTTTTTGCTGCTTCAAATGCCATATCTGATGTATTAACATCATCGGTAGCAATTCTTCTTTCTTCGATACCTGTCATCGTACGAATCCATTCATCAGAGGTATCCATTATTTTTTCTAAATCCTTATTGGTGACAATTTTCTCTGGTAAATACCTGCCAATCCCAACAATACCTGCTTTCACAAGTTCCAACTCCTTTTTTTCGCAAGATTCTCTATATCCTAAAGTTTAATATCAATTATTATGACTTGGTACTAATTTTATCAAATAAAGCCTATTTTAAGCAACTGTTTCTTCTTATTTCACTCTCCGCAAAAGTATATTCCATTAAATAAAATGGCTCAATTAAACTTGGCAGTTGATTTACGCTTCAGGCGCTTCGCTCCAATCAACTTGGCTGTAAAATCAACAATAATCCTTAACATAGCAAAAAAAATAAATAAGCCCCCTATTCGAGAGCTTACTTCCTCTTTATAGTTCTTTTCGACCTTCAGCTAGACCGAGTTCATATGCTTCTTGCATGACCTTTGTAAAAAGATTCATGAATGGCTCGATTAATTCCATTGATAATTCCACACCAGCCGTGTCCAATTGTTCCTTTGCTTCTGGTAAGTATTTCATCGCGATCTGCATAAATTGAAATGTTTTATCTTGACTGTTCATATGTACTCCTTCAATTTTTCATTTTGGCAAGTTTCCTGTTTTTTTATAATCTTCAATTTGATTGTTTATCTTCTGAATGAATTCTTTGTTTACATGAGGACTAAATTTACCAAGTGAAATAACATTGTCTTGAAAATCATAGGAAAGGTTTCCTGTCTTTAGTTCCCCTTTATTGTATAGATCTGCAACCTTTTCATATAAAATGTCTACCTGCTGTATGGTACTTGTTAATACCGTAGATTCACCTAAATCAGATTGGTCCGAAACGTAACCGATTACATACATGCCGTGTTCCTTTACCGTTTCTATTACTGGCACATTAAACCCGTCACCAGCAGGATAAATCACATCAATTCCCTTTTCCATCATGTCATTTGCTAATTGAACGGCTTTTATTTCATCATCCCAATTTCCTACATATTCTATACTAACATTCGTGTTTTTATTTTCAGCCAAAGCCCCCTGATAGAAGCCCTCAATCTCTGGCTGCCATTCATATGCAGCTATAACACCGACATTTTGTGCTTTTGACATATGTGCAGCTACCATTCCTCCAAAAAAACCCATCGCGTGTGCTTTAAAATTCAGACTAGTTGTGTTTTTGTTTTTAGCATCACCATTAAAACTAATAAAATGAATATCAGGATAATCCTTAGAAAGATTATTAAAGTATTCAGCATATTCAGACCCATGGCCGAATATTAGATTTACTCCTTTTTGGTCAAACTCTTCTACTGCACGTTCGACAACTGCTTCTGAATTCATCCCTTCTTTATAAAACACATCCACATCAAATTTTGACTGTATCTTTAACAAACCTTTAAAGCCCTTCGTCCCCCATACTTGGTCATTGACCGTTTCGGGTACTAACAATCCAACCTTTTTTATTTTACCTGTAGGTTTTGTAGCTCCGCAGGCACCAAGCAAAAAAAGGCATAAAAGTATGATTCCGAAACGGTTTATCATTTCATGCATCTCCTTTGTACTGTTGCCATTTCTATAACACGTTTCCTTTACATTATTAATTTATAGAACAAAGGAAAATAATTCTATGACTGCTTTTTCCAATTTTATTCTAACCTTTCAACAAATAAATGAAAAGACAATTTTAACACCACAACACATCTGGATCTTTTTTTTATGGTCATATATTTCATGATTCTTTCAAACAGTATGCCAAGTGCCTTATAAACGATTATCATACAATCGCTTCACATGTTCCATTTGTGCCAGGATAGAAGCTGAAATTGGGGTAACCTTTCTTACTGTTACTTTTAATACTGGAAGATCATCTTGTATTGATGATAAGTTACTTAACCGAGCCTGACTTTCATCGATTTTTAGGTAAGAAGCACATCTGATCCATTGGTCATCACTTCCACTTTCAATCAAATAACTGCCAGGTTTTGCTTTCTCTATGATTTCTAAGATTGATTCTATGGCATCATCAACAAAAATGACATCGTTTGTCCATTCCCGTTCTTCATGAGTTATATCTGTCTTTTTAAATTTGGAAACAATAGCTTGTTGAAACAAAAAAGCTAACGGCTGCCATGGACCATAAATAGCAGGTAAATACAATATCTGTGTATTCTTTACTAATCCGTTTATCTTACTTAGGAATCCCTCAATTTCTTTTCCCCTAAATGTTCTGGTAAGCATTTGAATTGGAAGAATAAAAACGATATTCGCATTTTTGTTATTGTCCTCTATATACTGAATTATCGGCTTTGTTACCTCTTCATTTTGTAAAATTTGTTCCTTTTTAAGCATAAATAAATCATATATCGAAAATATAAGCCTTGTATTACTTATGTCTTCTCTAGGACTATTCTCCAAATCGAATAACGATTTTTCCAGAAAGTTTGCATTTCGACCAACTTCAAGTCTTTTTTCATCAAGAAAATCTATATTATCAAACTCATCTATATGAACGCCAATGACCTCTATTCCCTTATTCAGCAGGTTTTTGCCAACATGAAAACCAACAAAGTCAAACATCCCAAATATAATTGCCTTGTCCATAAATTATTCCTCCCCATACTTACCTTAATGAATCCTATGCGTATCGCTAAGGAATTATTTCTTTTTGGGGAGGACCAGCCTAGCCTAGAGGATCGTTTCATGTTTGTTGAAAAACTTTAACATCATTTGGCCAAGCTGTTGTTTTTTTTCAGGAAGAATGAAAGTAGGGTTTATTTCTGAATTACTGATTATTTGAGGATACACTTTAGATTGGTTATACGATTTCCCCCCTGACAGGACATGAATAATTTTAACTGGACATCCAAATTGAAGATTTATTTTATCATCCATACTAAAAATATGGTTTTCGAGTACTTGTTGGTCCATTTGATGCGCTGCTACTAATTCCCTCATTAACTTTTTATAAAAGAATTTATGTTCCTTTTCTTGTTCAAGATAGCTTTTCAAGGAAATAATGGGGTTGAGCAGAATAATTGACCGTATCCGCCCTTTCATTTTCTCCATTAAACTTGTGGCAACCAGTGCCCCCATACCTTCGGCTAAGATATGGATTTTGTTATTAAGTATTTCACTTCTTATCACATGCTGGTATAACCTCTCGGCAAGCTCAACTGCATTATTGCTCCCCCAGTTTCGCCCATATAGATTTGAGGAAAAAATGGTATACCCTTTTTCTTTGAGCTGGTTAACAATGGCTAACCTTCCTTCATTTTGTGTCCAAAAGCATTTACTTTCATCGACAAAATGTCTTTCATCTCCAATTATTAAGATCCCAAATCCGGTAGGCTTTTCAGGGTAGTGAATAATATTCCATTGGGTATCCATCTGAAAATTACGATTCTCCATAGATAAATCTCCTTTTACATATTTCCTCACAGTATTGTATGCCGTCTTATTAAAGATGAAAGGGGGGTTAGCCTATTTTTATTAAGCTCATCTGGAAAATCAGTGGCCCCCCATTAAAAAATGGAAAATGCTCGGAAAAGCCTGAATGGTATTACTTACCACTGGTGTAAGTTTCACTTTATCATTTCAGAATCATATGATAATATAAATTAAGATGTAAAATAGGTTAGAGGTGAAAAATAGTGCGATTTTTTTGGACCTTTTTCTGGTCATTTCTTTTAGTGCAAATGCTTACATATGTAGTAAGTGCAATGACTGCAGGTGCTAAATATGAATTTATGCCTGCTGCTATTGCTTCAGTTGGGGTAACGATTTTGATTTACATTGCTGCTGCAATAATTCCTAACGAGCCTGCGACAAAACATTAAGAAAAAGGTCATCCTATCAAATGGATGACCTTTTTTTCTATAGGAATTTAATAAACCGATAAAGTAATTTGACCGTCGTTAATATTTATTTCCACTCTTGACTGATCATGTAACTTGCCAGCGATTATTTCACGGGCTAGCTTGGTTTCAATGTTTCTTTGAATAAATCGTTTTAAAGGCCTTGCCCCATAAATTGGATCAAATCCATTTACGGCAATGAATTCTTTTGCTTCCTCATTAATGATTATATCAATTTGTTGATGCTTTAACCGATCTTGAAGTTCTTTCATCATTTTGACAACGATATTCTTAATTTCGTCCAATGATAGCGGCTTAAAGAGGATCGTTTCATCAATTCGATTTAAAAACTCAGGACGGAAATGTCCCCGTAATTGACTCATCACTTTCTCCCTTACCGCTTCAGAGATTTCAACCTCGGTTTCACTTCGTTCTAGTAAAAAATGTGAGCCAATATTAGAAGTCATAATAATAACTGTATTTTTAAAGTCAACGACACGCCCTTTTGAGTCAGTAATTCTTCCGTCATCAAGCGCTTGTAAGAGAATGTTAAATACCTCAGGATGAGCTTTTTCAATTTCATCCATTAAAACAACAGAATATGGTCTTCTCCTTACTGCTTCCGTCAACTGTCCTCCTTCTTCATAGCCAATATAGCCTGGAGGGGCTCCAATTAGGCGGGAAACAGCATGCTTCTCCATATATTCAGACATATCGATACGTATAATATGTTCCTCACTGTCGAATAAAGACTCGGCCAATGCTTTCGCAAGCTCCGTTTTCCCAACACCTGTCGGGCCTAAAAATAAAAACGATCCAATTGGTCGCTTAGGATCCTTAATTCCAGCACGAGCCCTGAGTACTGCATCTGCCACCAAATTTACTGCCTCATTCTGACCGATGACTCTTTCGTGTAGGATGGATTCCAATTTTAACAGCTTTTCTCTCTCCCCTTCTACTAGTTTAGAAAGAGGTATTCCTGTCCATCTTGATACGATATTGGAGATTTCTTCTCCAGTCACTTCTTCACGAAGTATACGTTCGTCCTTAGCAGTTGCCCTTTCGAGTTCCTTTAGCTCTTTTTCTGCTAACGGAATTTGACCGTGGCGAAGCTCTGCCGCTCGGTTTAAATCGTATTTATCTTCAGCTTGTTGCAGCTCCCTGCGAAGTTTTTCCAGTTGTTCCCTTTTCTCCTGCAATTTCTGTATACTTTGTTTCTCTTGAAGCCATTTTGCCTTCATTTCATTGGCTGTTTCTTTTAAATCAGCTAGTTCTTTTAGGAGAGCCTCCAGCCTCAACTTGCTTCCGTCATCAACCTCTTTACTTAAGGCAGCTTCTTCAATTTCCAATTGCATTACCCTGCGTGTTACTTCATCTAATTCGGTAGGCATTGAATCTATTTCAGTACGTATTAAAGCACAAGCCTCATCGACTAGATCAATTGCTTTATCAGGCAAAAAACGATCGGTGATATAACGATCAGATAATGTGGCGGCAGCAACCAAGGCATGGTCATGAATTTTAACACCGTGATGCACTTCATATCGTTCTTTTAGCCCTCTTAAGATTGAAATGGTATCTTCAACGTTTGGTTCTTGGACCAGTACCTGCTGAAATCTACGTTCAAGCGCTGGATCCTTTTCGATATATTTTCGGTGCTCATCTAGAGTAGTTGCTCCAATACAATGAAGTTCACCACGGGCAAGCATTGGTTTTAACATATTGCCTGCATCCATCGCGCCTTCCGTCTTACCGGCTCCTACTATCGTGTGAATTTCATCAATAAATAACAATATTCGTCCTTCACTTTTTTTGATTTCATTTAGGACTGCTTTCAATCTTTCTTCAAACTCACCTCTAAATTTGGCTCCAGCAATTAACGCACTCATATCCAATGAGAAAATTGTTTTATCCTTAAGTCCTTCCGGTACATCCTTCCTAACTATCCTTTGTGCCAACCCTTCCACAATAGCGGTTTTCCCTACACCAGGTTCACCGATTAAAACAGGATTATTCTTTGTTTTCCTTGATAATATCCGAATTACATTGCGGATTTCAGAATCACGGCCAATAACTGGATCCATTTTTCCTTCTTTAACCTCAGCAACAAGATCCCGTCCATATTTTTTTAGTGCTTCGTATCCTGCTTCTGGATTTTGTGATGTCACTCTTTGGTTCCCCCTAATTTCTTTAATTGCTTGCAAAACTTTGTCTGGTTGAATTCCAACGTTTTGTAAAAGCCTTCGCATTTCTGAATCCTTCGCGTATACTGCAGCTAACAGAATATGTTCAACTGATAAATACTCATCAGAAAACTTTTTGGCAAACTCCTCGGCACTGACAAAAAGTTTTTGCAGCTTGGCTGTGATATAAAGTTTTCCTTGTTCAACCCCACTTCCTGTAACCTCTGGTTTTTTAGCAAGAGCCTCATTAAGGTTCTTTCTAATTTTTTCGGGAGGGATACCTGACTTTTCTAATATAGAAGAAATGAGACTATCTTCTTGGTCCATTAAACATAAAAACAAATGGGGTTCATCAATCTCTTGATGATTTTTTTTGATAGCCAGCGACTGAGCATCCATTAGCCCCTTTTGTAACCTTTCAGTCATTCGATTCATGTCCATTTTTTACCACACCCTCTTTGACCAATTCTGACCTTTTCTTTTATTATAAAACTTCCTATATAAAAAGTAAATTTTTGCAAAGAAGAATATCGGCAAAAATTGCCTACTGACGCCTAGGTTCAGGCAAAAGAAAAAGCCACCCCATGGATGACCTTTTCCTTATTTATTCATGGTTTCCGCTGATATGTCCAAACACGTTCATCATTTGAAGTCTCAGGAAATGCATCTCCTGCTTTTAGCCTTATTTTTTTGGGATTATTAACATTGCTTCCAGTATCTCCAACTTCAATATAAACACCATTATTTGGGGCTTTACTCCCTGACTTAAACTGACGATTTTGGCCCATTCTTTTCCCTCCTTTGCTTCACATTCCTTATTATTACCCTTTAACGGGTTGTCATTATTGGAATTTCTTGCAAATTATCTTATGAGTCGACATTATTTCCTAAGAAATACGTAAAGATTAAACAAATTTTTGACGATTGTATGAACTTATCGCACATTTGTTGCTAATTATTCTTTGTTAACAATATAATTATAGTATTATCTAGCAAATTTAACCTTGACTGTCATTTTTTAAAATCAAATGAGCATTGAATTCGTACCTTTAAAGGTGGTTATGAGTATGCAGTCAGTAAAAGAAATGCCGGTAACACTGTCCCATCTTTTAGATACCGTTCACCATATAAAAAAAGTTGAAAAAGGTACCTTTTTATTTCAAGAAGGATCTGTAGCCGATGAATTGTATATTGTTCAAAGTGGCATACTTCAAATCAGCAAGATCATCCCTGATGGAAGAGAACTTACGTTAAGAATGTGCTCGCGTGGTGATTTTGTTGGTGAATTAAACTTATTTTCCCCTTCTTCAAGATATTTATTAAGTGCACGTGTTGTCGAGAGTGGTGAAGTAGCCGTTATTATGAAAGACACGCTTGAAGAAAAACTCTCACAAAATCTGGCACTCTCATTTGAATTCATAAAGTGGATGAGTCAGCAATATCGAAAAACACAAACCAAGTTTCGTGATTTGGTTCTTCATGGAAAAAAAGGGGCTCTTTATTCCACACTTATTCGAATTACCAATAGTTATGGAATTAAAACCAATAAAGGAATATTAATTGAATTACCACTAACCAATCAAGAGTTAGCCAATTTTTGTGGTACATCAAGAGAAGTAGTAAATCGCTTGTTGAGTGATTTACGTAAGGCCGGTATCCTGTCAATAGATAAAGGAACAATTACTATTCATGATTTAGAGTATTTAAAACGAGAAATTGATTGTGAAGATTGTCCAACCGAAATCTGTAAAGTTGATTAGAATTGCTGCTGGCAAACAACTTAAAATAAAGCAAAAAAAATCGGTCATATCGACCGATTTTTTTATTTTAATGGCTATGTTAAAGCTCATTGCTGATTTTGGCACATGTTGATTGGAGCGGAAATCAGCCAAGTGTAACATAGCTCTTATTTTAATAAGATTATTTGAATCGCCATGATCGTAAAGAATATAGCTGAATTTATTATTTCGTAAATGCCAATTTGTTTTGGCGATAGTGGTTTCCCATAAAATATAATAGCTCTCAGAAGACTTGGGATAAATGCTATTGCAACGATCCAAAAGCCAACTCCGAACCACACTGCCACTAAAAGAAAATGGGAAATCCATGAAATCCATTTAAATTGGGTATTCTTCTTCTCCCTAATCATTGTTTTGACATAAAAAGTACAGCCCACAAAAAACAGGACCGAAGTTACAAAGGCGAAAACAAGTGTCTCTATGTTCATAACACCGTGTCCTAAATAACTGCTTGCTAATCCAGCAATTGAAAAGGCAAAAATAGCAGAGATGTCATTCATAGAAGCACGGTCTTGATTTTTGGAAGTAAAGTAAGCATTTATTATAAAAAACGGAATCATTAGTAGACCAAAATAAAAAATCGTTGGTCTTTCCAAAAGAGGAATAAGTAAAAGTAATAGGGATGGAATCATATATACAAGTGTCCATTTAGTATAAAACTGAAGTTTTTTCTTTTTAAATAAAAGAAGCATCGGATAGGTCGCCAAGTATAATAGGAGCCATCCAAAGAAAAATGGGACATGCTTCCACATAAACCCTCCTTCAATGACACCAAGCCAAAAAGGGATGATTAGCATTGCCCATGCACCATGTTGTTTCGGTAAAAATAACTTCATCATTTTCACTCCTCTTCCTTGACTAACCTAAATATAAGCCAGCTAAGCGGAAAAATAAGTGAAACACATCACATAATTACAGTAAAAAGAAGGACTCCGCCTTCTTTTTGTGACAAATTTGTTTAGGTTAAAATGGAAGTACATCAAATCTATATCATCTACTAGGTAACTTCAATCTTCTCTAGGTCGGTTATCTGATGAGTGATTGCTGTATTTCCATTAAAGACCCATAATTCTATTTTAACAAACATTATATCCCCTAATTTGTATTGTAGAGTATATCCATATTTCAAGCTGTGATAAAAGTAACAGATTTGACAATTTTATTAACTTTTTTGATCAATATTATGAACATGCTCCTGAAGTACTTGCGCAGTCCAGATTAATGCACCTTCATCGTTGATATGAAAGCTGGGCACTTTGATTCTTGATGTGATTTGCTCCTGCATTTCTTCCTTCCAATATACAATAGCAGAAACATTACTTACGGTATCTAACAAAGAAAGGTCCCTTTCATCTCTTAATAGCAGTAACTTCGGGAAAGACTTTAACTTATAACCTTCGATTAATATTACATCTGGATGAAAGAATTTCATTAACTCGATCTGATCTTCTAGTGATGGATAGAAATTGTCAGCCTGTAACATTAAACTTCCATCTCCTTCAACAATCGAGGCAAGTGCACCTGCATTTAGATGTTTTTCTGTATCTTTCTGCGGCAGGGCTGCAAGCCTGCCTCCATGACCATGATGCTTAATCGTAACTGTTTTAAGTCCTTTTTTTACTAAGTCTTCGATTAGTTTGGCTGTTATCGTGGTTTTACCACTATTTTGATAACCAACCACCTGAAAGACGACAGGCTTTACCACGGCCACAAACTGCCAACCTGGTCTTCAAGCAGGAGGACGTCCACTTCACTTCCGGCTGTAAAGCCTCTAGTTCCGCCTGGAAGAATCATCAACGAATTTGCTCCAGAAAGGCTCATAATAATGTTAGACTTGTCAAGTCCACTCGGTGTTGCCTTTAGTCTTCCCGCATCTATAAACGTAGAACTTCGGACAAACCTTGTAAATGGATTGGCTTTAGGAAAATCGACTTCTAAAAGTGCTTGCTCTTTACGAAGGTGAGGTTTTTCTGAAAAAAGCATCCTACGGATAATTGGGCGGGCAAACAATTCAAAGCCTACATAACAAGCCGAAGGATTACCCGAAAGCCCAAAGAGAAGCTTCCCATTGTGCTGTGCAACCGTCGTCACACTTCCAGGCCGCATGGCAACTTTATTAAAGAAAACCTCTGCCCCAAGCTTTTCATAAATAGCAGGCAGATAATCAAAATCCCCAACTGAAACCCCACCGGTGGTAATTAATAAGTCTACTTCATTTATTGCTTTTTGGACTGCTTCAAAGCAAGTGTCAAATTCATCAGGAAGCTTTCCAAAATAGTGAACAATGCCTCCCGCTCTTTCAATTTGGGCTGCAATCATATGTGAATTACTATTACGAATTTTTCCTGGAACCAAGGCTTCATTTACTTCTAAAAGCTCTGTCCCTGTTGCAAACAAACCAACACGTGGCTTTTTCGCAACGGACACTCGTTCATATCCAAATGTTGCAAGCATGGCTTGAATTCCAGGATTTATCAATGTTCCTTTTTTCACCAAAACTTCACCCTGCTTGGCATCTTCACCACTGAACGAAACGTTATCACCCTTTTTAAAGCTGCGTTTAATGGACATATATGGGATTCCATTCTTTTCGTAGGCCTTAGCCACCTCAAACATAACGACAGCATCTGTTCCTACTGGCATCATTGCGCCAGTCATAATCCTAACAGCTTGGTGCTCTCCTATTACTTTAGTAGAAACCATTCCTGCGCCGATGTGATCGACCACTTCAAATTCAACTACATTGGATAGCGAAGCCTCACGTGTATCGATTGACCTAACAGCAAAGCCATCATACGGTGCACGGTCAAAATGGGGCACATCGCTAGTTGCGATCAAATCCTTCGATAAAAAGCGGCCAAAGCTTTCATTTATCGAAACTTGTTCGGTCACACCAAGTAATTGATATTCCATTATGCTTTTGACCGCTTCTCCAATTGGTATCGGTCTTCTTCTTTCGAACAAAATAATCAGCTCCTGCCTTAAACAAATATCTATCCATTGTGATATGTACTAATAGTCATCGACTAATCAACATTATAAGCTTATTAAAAACTAACTAACATATCAAATGTCACAATATAAAAGAATCTTGCCAAAAAATATAAAATCATAGGGAATGTGTGATTCAGGTCACCTAGTTTTTTTCTATTTTACATTATGATTAGGTTAGATTTAATCTTGGACTTTGGGAGGAAATTAAAGATGAGTTTCACAATTACACCTAATTCATTAGTTAAAGATATTGTTAACGAATTACCTAAAACAAGTGATGTTTTTAAAAAGAACCGAATCGATTTTTGCTGCGGTGGTAATATCCCATTAACAGAAGCAGTTGCTCAAAATAAGCTTAACCTTGATAGTTTGTTAGATGAATTAAAAGAAGTTTTTGAAAAATACGAAAACACCGAGAAAGATGTTGAAGTTTGGACTAATTCTGATTCAACTACAATTATTGATCATGTTATTTCAAACTACCATCGTGTATCTGAAGAGGAACTAACTATGCTAAGTCCCTATGTAACGAAGGTTTCACGTGTCCATGGAGATAACCATCCAGAGTTACTAAAGGTTTACGAACTCTTCTATGAATTCAAAAAAGAATTGATGGATCATATGGCGAAAGAGGAAGCTGTTGTATTCCCATTAATTAAGCAGCTCGCAGATGGAACCGTGGAGAATCGTGAAGAAGCAATTGCAATGATTGTTGAATTAGAAAAAGAACATGACCATGCCGGTGAAATTTTAAGAGAGATCCGTGCAGTAACTTCTGACTACACTCTACCTCTGGATGCATGCGGTACGTACCGATTAGTATATGCACGCTTAGAAGCGTTAGAAGGATTAACCTTTATGCATGTGCATCTTGAAAACAACATCCTATTTCCTAGGTATCTTTAATAAAATCAACAGTCCGCTTTTCTTAAAGCGGGCTGTTTCTTTGTAGAACAAAAGGCGCAAGCGCCCGTTTAGCTGCGTATGGACTGGAGCGCTCCAACTGGAGATAAAGGAAACACGGAGAGCGTTAGCGCATTCGTGCTTGACTTATCGTAGGGCGGAGAGCGAAGTACACTAGCAGCTAGGCGCTGGAGCTGGATTCAGAGAACTATTTCAAGTTATCCACAATAAATAATTTTATAATTTTCTATCCAACAAAAAAACTCTCTTCATGGAAGAGAGTTTAACCACCAATATAGGACATTTCTATTTTTTTACGGTTTTTGTGCGTTTCGGCTGTTCGTTCGTCTGAATATCTGTCATCTCTTCCATTCCAAATGGCGCTCACCCGCTCACGGATTTCTTCATCAGAGGCACCGTTTCTCATAAAATTACGGATATCATGCCCATTCCCATTAAATAAACAAGTAAAAATCTGACCATTCGCTGAAAGTCGAGAACGAGTGCAACTTGAACAAAACGATTCCGAAACAGACGTGATAAATCCTACATTCACATCTTTATCTTTATAACGGTACACCTTCGCCACTTCTCCGTAGTAGGCTGGGTCAACAGGTTCAAGATCAAATTGTTCTTTTAACAAATAATAAATCTGTTTTTTTGTAATAACATCATCCATTTTCCAGCCGTTCGTGGAGCCAACATCCATGAATTCTATATAGCGAAGCTCCAGACTGTTCTCCTTGCAGTACTTTGCCATTGGAATAATTTCAGTATCATTCAAACCTTTTTTGACAACCATATTTATTTTGACCCCAAGACCTGCCTGTTTCGCTGCTTCAATGCCTTCCAAAACTGGCCCAGTTCCAACCCCACGCCCGTTAATTTGGCCAAACAATTCATCGTTTAAGGTATCAAGGCTGACATTTACTCTTTTGAGTCCTGCTTCCTTTAAATCTTTGGCAAATTTCGGCAGGAGCACACCATTCGTCGTTAATCCGATATCAAGTAAGCCCTCAATAGCTGACAGCTTCTTAACAAGAATGGGCATATCTCTTCGAAGAAGAGGTTCTCCTCCAGTTAGGCGAATTTTTTCCACACCCAAATTAACAAAAATTTTCGCTATTCGTTCGATCTCTTCATAGGATAGCAAAGCACTTTTAGGAAGAAACTCAAAATCAGGACCAAATTGATCTGCTGGCATACAGTATTGGCAACGGAAATTACATCGATCAATTACAGAAATTCTTAAGTCATGCAATGGTCTATTTAATTTATCTTTAATAATGGTTTTTTCCATCCATATCAACTCCATTATTTTTGGAACCTAATGATATTCAGTGTACCAGTCTTTAGATAAAAAAACTGTTACTTTATTCACTATAACAATACTTTTTAATTCAATTCTTATCTTAGCAGAAGTTTTACAATCTATAAATAACTGTTTTGGAAAAAATTTTCTTCTACAGATTAATCATTTAAACGATAATTCAAATAGAAAATAAATAAACATGATTAATTTCATATGAGTTTTCACTATATTGTCATTGTTTACTTCTTCTTATTGATTCCTTATGAGATAAAATGGTACTAACAAACTAAACATTGATCACTTTGGAAAATAGATGGTTGTTAATATGACACATTGAGGTGAAGCTGATGACAGCAATAATGAAACCAACTCATTCAATTGAAATAAAAGAATTGCTTAAATTTGCAGACCGGAAATTTAAAAGTGAAAAAGGAAGCTTTTTATTTCAAGAAGGAATGCTTGCGGAAGAACTTTACATTATCATTTCCGGCAAAATTCAAATCAGTAAAATTACTTCAGATGGCCGTGAACTTTCATTAAGAATTTGTGGAGAAAATGATATATGCGGGGAATTAACCCTATTTACTGATAATCCCAGATATTTATTAAGTGCAATGGTTCTTGAAGAAGGAGAAATAGTAGCAATAAAAAAGGATATAATCGAAAGTGAAATTTTCCAAAACAGTAAGCTTGCTTTTGAATTTATGAAATGGATGAGTGATCATTTCCGGAAAACACAAACAAAATTTCGCGACCTCGTTTTAAATGGAAAACGAGGTGCCCTTTTCTCAACTCTTATCCGTATGTCGAATAGCTATGGTATTCAAAAAGATAATGAAATCTTAATAGATCTGCCGTTAACCAACCAAGAACTTGCCAACTTCTGCGGTACATCACGTGAGAGTACAAACCGTATACTTAGTGAACTAAAGAAAGATAAAATCATTTCAGTTAAAAAAGGAAAGATCTCAATATTGGATTTACAATACTTAAAAAATGAAATCGACTGTGAAAATTGTTCTGCCGTTTATTGCAATATCGAATAGGATGGCCTTTACTTATTTGCAGTTATCTTTATACGCAAGGCTGTCTCACTATAATGAGGCAGCCTTTTTTTTCGGTTTTAATTACTATACTTGCTTTTCTCTTAATAATTTAGGAATATAAACGCAGAATGGCTCGCTTTCTAGATAATCTCCAGTCATTGCATAAGCTCTAGACCTTGATCCCCCGCAAACATGACGGAATTCACAGACACCACATTTCCCTTTAAAAAGATCTGGATTTCTTAATGATTGGAAAATTGGTGATTCACGATAAATTTCAGCTAATGGCGTTTCCCGGATATTACCCGCTTTAACGGGTAATAGTCCGCTTGGATATACATCGCCAATATGGGAGATGAAAACAAAACCATTACCATCATTAACACCTTTTGGTGCTCGTCCTAAACCATCGATAGAGCCTGTTAATCCTTTTTCTGTTAATGCGCTTAAATACTCAATCTCATCTGTTGTTTCCTTCGCTTCGCGCATTTTTTGTTGAATCACAACACGTCTATAGTGCATGGCTTCTGTTGTTTTGATATCAAAAGACACGCGCTTACTTAAATCATATAGCCATCTGAATACTTTTTCATGTTGAACTGGAGAAATCATATCTGATTGTTGACCTCTTCCTGTTGGCACTAGGAAAAAGACACTCCATAACACACATTCTAAATCTTCAACCATTTTTGCCATTTCATCAAGGTAGTCAATATTGTAACGGGAAATCACCGTATTAATCTGAATGGGTAATCCAACTTCATGCAAATATTTTATTTTTTCCATGGTAAGGTCAAATGATCCAGCTGTTCCCCTAAAATGGTCATGAATCTCAGCCCTAGGACCATCAATACTAAATGCCCAGCGAGCAAGACCAACTTCTTTTGCTTTTTCAATTGCTTCTTTTGTTACATTTGGTGTCGCGCTTGGGGTCATTGATACCCGTACGCCTTTTTCAACTGCATATTTCGCAATATCAAAAACATCTTCTCTCATCAGCGGGTCTCCGCCAGTAAAAACAAGCATCGGATTGTTCATTTCATATATTTGATCAATTAGATTTTTTCCTTCTTCAAATGATAGTTCACGTGGATCCCTTTTATACTGTGCATCGGCACGGCAGTGCAGACACTTTAATTGACAAGCTCTAGTGAGTTCCCATATTACTATAAAAGGGTCTTTATTAAAATCTCGGCTAATAGCCATATGAAACGCCTCCTAATAACGGCTATTCAAATCCAACAGCCTTATTAATCTGTATTATAAAGGTGTTTATATTTGAAAAAAGTGAACTATCTCACATTCTGTATGCTAGATATGTCTGAAACGTGAAGAAAAATACAAAAACAGCAGAAAATCTGCTGTTTCTAAAAAATACGCTTATTTTACTGAGAGTTCAAAAGCCTCTAATTAAGCTTAGCGAATTCCTAATGCGATTTTCGCATAACGTGACATCATTTCTTTATTCCATGGAGGATTAAAAACAATATTTACTTCTACTTCTTTGATCTCCGGAATGTCGGCCAATGCCCGTTTAACCTGGTCAACAATTGTTCCAGCAAGTGGGCAGCCCATTGAAGTTAACGTCATGGTAATCGTTACGTTTCCTTCTTCATCCATTTCAGCATTATATACTAATCCTAAATTAACAATATCTACCCCTAGTTCAGGGTCAATTACTAGTTCTAAGGCACCCATGATATTTTCTTTTAGTTCTTCATTCATGTTTTATCCACTCCTTCATTATCTTGTCCCACTCTATTATAGCAAATGATTAAGTATGCTAAGATTGAGACTTAGTTAAAAAAAGTATATAGTTTTTTTATATCTTTTGGTGTGAATTTTTTTACAGTTTAGATATAAAATTGTTAACATAGTAAATATAGGAATAAGAAATTCCACTAAGTATTAAATTCATAATTGCAGTGTAACATGTATATAAATTTTTTCCTAAAGCGACGCACTTTATTAGCGATGAAAATTATAATTAGAAGGAGTTATTATGACAGATAGACACTTAATTGCATTAGATTTAGATGGGACATTATTAAAAGATGATAAAACGATATCATTAAAAACACACGGAATTATTAAAAAAGCAAGAGAACAAGGTCATATCGTTATGATTGCAACAGGAAGGCCTTATCGTTCCAGTGAGATGTACTATCGGGAATTGGATTTAGACACACCGATTGTCAATTTCAATGGAGCATTTATGCATCACCCTCGAAAACCTGATTGGGGATTTTATCATGAACCTCTTGATATAAAGGTGGCAAAAGAAATTGTGGAAGCGTGCAGAAGTTTCCACTTCCATAATATAATTGCCGAAGTGATCGATGATGTTTACTTCCATTATCACGATGAAAAGCTGTTAGATATTTTCAACTTTGGCAATCCAAAAATCACTACGGGAGATCTGGCAAATTATTTAAATGATTCACCCACGAGTTTATTAATTCATACAGAGGAGGATCAATTAAAGATAATTCGCGAACACTTATCGGCCGTCCATGCAGAAGTTATCGATCATCGCAGTTGGGCCGCTCCATGGCATGTGGTTGAAATTATAAAGGTTGGCTTAAGTAAGGCTGTGGGGTTAAAAAAGGCTTCTGATTATTACGGTATTCCCGCTGAGAGAATTATTGCGTTTGGCGATGAAGACAACGACCTTGAAATGCTTGAATTTGCTGGGCATGGGATTGCCATGGGAAATGCAATCGACAAAGCGAAAAATATTGCTAATGACGTCACTTTAAGTAACGAAGAAGATGGTGTTGCTCAATATTTGGCAGATTTGTTAAATATAAAATATTAACACTCATTTCACCATTGTTTACCTAAATGAACCTCCCCCTTTTGGTACATACTATTTTTTGAGGCAGCGTTGCTGTTTCAATATGAGCTATGAGCATATTGGAGGGATTCGAATGGGTAAACGAAACAAATCAAAACGCTTTGTCCAGCAAGGAGTGGATACGGTCAGTAAGCATGCTGAACGTATTCCTTATCACATGACTTACGCTGAAGCGGAAGCTCAGAAGATGTCCAATGTGCAAGAATCCTCGCTTGGAGGAATTTAACATGGGAAACCAATTGTTCCAAGAAGCACGAAGATTTGTTGAAATGGCGAAGTCTGCCGACCCAGCTGATCTTGATTCTGCTGTCGCGAAAGCTAAAAATGCATTAAGTTCTGCTTATGCAAATTCGACTGTAACAGAACAAGCGCAGCTCCAACAAATGCAACAAGAGCTTGAACAGATGACTTAAAAAGAAAAGCGGAGGCACCTACGGGCGCTTCCGCTTTTCTTTTTATTCCTTACGAAAAAATCCATAGATATTGGTTGTTTGAATGATATTTGTAAAGGCATTGGGATCCACTTCCTTAAGGATCCTTTCCAAATCAAAGAGCTCATAGCGTGTAATAACAACCATCAGCATTTCTCTTGCTTCGTTTGAGAACGCACCTTTTGCTGGTAGAATCGTGATTCCTCTTACAAGTTTTTCTTGTATTGCTTTTTTCATGACATCAGCCTTTTTGGTAATAATTATTGCAGTGAGTTTTGCATGTCTAGTATGAATGGCGTCAATCACTCTTGTCGAAGTATATAAAGTGACAAGTGTATAAAGGGCTTTCTCCCAGCCATACAAAAATCCTGCTGTTATAATAATCACTCCATTTATAACCAACATATAGGGTCCAATCGGCTTGTCTTTCATTCTCGATAAAACCATTGCAATGATATCTACTCCGCCTGTTGAAGCTCCCCATTTTAACGTAATCCCGACGCCAACAGCCTGGATGACACCACCAAAAACAGCATTTAGAAGAATATCATTCGAAACTTGTTTAATAGGAATTAGTATTAAAAACAACGAGGATAGAGCAACACTTATAAAGCTATAGACGGTAAAGGATTTCCCTACCTTTTTCCAGCCTAAAATGGCCACAGGAATATTCAGCAATAATAATAAGAACCCTAGTGAAACATGGATAGGAGTATAGTCACTTAACACCTTTGAAAGTAGTTGTGCTATTCCAGTAAATCCACTTGAATAAATATTTGCCGGTACTAAAAATAAATTCATCGCTAACGCACCTAACAATGAGCCCGCTGCCACCACTGCCAGTTTTTGCGCCTGGAGCCATATCATTTCAATTTCCCCCTTTTTATATGATTGTCAGTCCATTAATACTTTTGTGGTGATTGCTAATTGTATTTTTATGGTGAAACCGATAAACTGAAACTATAAATTAGCCTGAAAGCAGGTGAGCTTCATGCAGGTAAGAATACTAGCTGATAGCGCATGCGATTTACCAAAAAGTTTTTATGAAGAGAATCATGTTACTTTATTTCCTTTAAAAGTCGAGATTAATGGCAAAGAATTTGAAGATGTAAAAACAATTGATCCAAACACCGTCTATGAGGCAATCCGTAATGGCGTTGTTCCAAAAACCTCTCAAGTCTCCCCACTTCTGTTTGAGGAAGTATTTACCGAAATGGCAGAAAAAGATGAAGATGGGATATACATAGCTTTTTCTTCAGCATTATCTGGTACATATTCAACCGCTGTTATGATTCTTGACCAAGTGAAGGAAAAATATCCAAATTTTAAGTTAACAATTGTCGATACAAAATGTGCATCGCTTGGATTTGGTCTTGTGGTTAAAGAAGCAGCATCACTCGCCATGAAAAGTGTCGATAAAGAAACAATCTTAGAAGATGTTGTTTTTAGAAGCCAACACATGGAACATCTTTTTACTGTTGAAGATTTAGATTATTTAGCAAAGGGTGGCCGAGTATCAAAAGCATCTGCCTTCCTCGGCGGATTATTGAACATTAAGCCAATCTTAAATGTGGAAGCCGGAAAACTTGTTCCAATTGAAAAAATCCGTGGGAAGAAAAAAATGATGCGCCGTATCATCGAAATTATGAAGGAACGCGGGGCAAATATGGAAGACCAGGTGATTGGGATTAGCCAAGCCGATTGTGAAGAAACCACATTAGAAATGAAAGTAATGATTGAAGAAGAATTCCATCCAAAAGAGGTATTCATTTCTTCCATTGGCTCTGCCGTTGGGTCACATACAGGTGCAGGAACAATCGCCATTTTCTTCTTAAATCAATTACCATCTTAATAAAAAAATGAGTGAGGTGCGCACCTCACTCATTTTTCATTACTCTATTTATGGTCTGTCTGCTTGGAGTATTGATTTTTTCCAGCTTGACGATTTTTTTCGCGCATCATATTCTTTTCATGGCGAAGGGCATTGTTGTCTTTTGCTTTTTTATCGTTGTCTGATGTATGTGGCATATCCTTACCCCTTTCAAATAGATTCACTTTAGTTTCTGTCAATTTGAAAAGAGTATGTAAAAACACATTAATCTTTCTTTACATATGTCCAGTTGCCCTCTTGGTATACCCTGCCCTCTTTCATAAGCTTACCAAGGGCCCGCTTGAAGGCACCTTTGCTCAAATCGAAGCGATCTTTTATATCTTCAGGCATGCTTTTATCGTTATAGGGCATGGCTCCATTTCTGCTCATTAGATATTCATATATCCGTTCCGCATCTAGATCCTGCGATTCCTCTTTCCTTGCTAGTAAAGAAACATTAATTGTTCCATCTTCCTTAACGTCAATAATCCTTCCCTCAACCTTTTCACCTATACGGGGCTCTTCTGGTCTTTGTGATTCATGAATGAAACCTTTGAACCCTTCTATTGTAAAGATCCAGCTGCCTACTTTAGCTGTACGATAAATATGTCCCTGCACATTTTTATTGAAATTTTCTCTTGTTGCTTTTACGGAAATAGACTCAATTATTTGGTCACTGGCAAGCTTCGCGTAAAGAAGGTAATTGCTGCTTAGCTTTAAAGTTATGTAGACTAAATCTCCTGGCATTGGCCATACTGTCTTATGCACAGGCAAATCATCGATTCCTAACAAAATATCCTTTGGAAGTCCTATATTGATAAAGACGCCAATTCTGGGATTTATGTCCGTTACTTTAACCCAAGCATATCGTCCAATCGCAACCTCAGGAATAGTGGTTGATGCAGAGATTCGACCTTCTGAATCAACATAAAGAAACACTTCAACCTGATCCTCTTCTTCTAATTCTTGATTGGCTTGATTTATATGCAGCAAAACATCTTCATTACCGTCTGTTAAAAAATAGCCAAAGGATGCTTTACGGGCGACTGTTAATGTGGTTGTTTGACCAATAAGTTCATTTAAAGACATATATAACTCCTTCTTTCTTTTTCGGAGAATTTTCCTAAGCGGTTGTTACAACTGCTATATTTTACTATAATGTACCCATAAAGGGAAACTTTAGCAGGCTGGGTTTCACATATCGTTATAAAATGGAGGTTTTGTTATGTCAAAAGATAGCTCATTTGATATTGTATCTCAAGTAGACTTATCTGAAGTTTCAAATGCGATTGCCCAAACCATGAAGGAAATTGGCACTCGCTATGATTTTAAAGGCAGTAAAAGTGAAGTCTCACTTGATAAGGAAAAAGAAGAGCTTGTTCTTATTTCAGATGATGAATATAAAATGGACCAGCTTAAAGATGTTTTATTTAGCAAATTGATGAAACGAAGCGTTCCCGTTAGAAATCTTGACTATGGGAAAGTCGAAAAAGCATCAGGCGGAACTGTTCGCCAAAGAGCCAAGCTTGTTCAAGGTATTGATAAAGAAAATGCCAAAAAAATCAATACAATTATTAAAAATAGTGGCGTCAAGGTAAAAAGTCAGGTACAGGACGACCAAGTTCGTGTTAGCGGTAAAAACCGCGATGATTTACAAAAAATAATCTCCCTCGTGCGCGAAGCGGACTTAACTGTAGATGTCCAGTTTATTAATTATCGGTAAAACAAAACGGCGGAAGGATTTAAAATCCTTTCGCTTTTTATTATCTTTATTTTTCATAATTTAACCCATTTAACTAAAACTAATTGTGAGTAAACACTTGGAGGTTTTAGTAAATGAGCAACAATCAAAATAAACAAAAGAATATCTTTCCACCTCAGCATCAGAACCATCAACCTGGTATAGAAAGTGAAATGAATCCTCGGCCTATTTCAGTTGATCCTAATTATAAGCCTGGAGGAAAATTAGCAGGGAAGACAGCGATTATTACCGGAGGCGACAGTGGTATTGGGAAATCTGTTGCTATTTATTTTGCCAAAGAAGGGGCAGATATTGCTATTGTCTATTTAGAAGAGCATCAAGATGCAGAAGAAACTAAACAAATGATTGAAGCCGAGGGCCGAAGATGTCTTCTTTATTCGGGTGACATTGGCAATGAAGATTTTTGTAAGGAGATTGTAAATAAGATTCATTCTGAGTTTGGCCGATTAGATATACTCGTCAACAATGCAGCGGAACAACATCCGCAAAAAAGCTTATTGTCTATTACTTCGGATCAATTGGAAAAAACGTTCCGAACGAATATTTTCTCCTTTTTTTATATGACTAAAATGGTGCTGCCTTTTTTAAAACAAGGGGCATCCATCATTAATACTGCCTCGATTACTGCTTACAAGGGAAATGAACAATTATTGGACTATTCAGCTACAAAAGGTGCGGTTGTTACCTTTACCCGCTCTTTAGCGATGTCTCTTGCACCTCAAGGGATTCGTGTTAATGGTGTGGCTCCAGGTCCCATTTGGACACCACTCATTCCATCGACTTTCCCTGCAGACCAGGTTGCAGCTTTCGGATCAACTACCCCAATGGGGAGAGCCGGACAACCATTTGAATTGGCCGCAAGCTATGTTTTCCTAGCTTCAGATGACTCCTCCTATGTAAGCGGGCAAATGATTCATGTAAATGGCGGAGAAATTATCAATGGATAGAAAAGCGGAGGCGCCCGTTTAGCGGCGTATGGACTGGAACGCTTTAACTGAGATAAAGGAAACACGGAGAGCGTTAGCGCATTCATGCTTGACTTATCGTAGGGAAAAGAGCGAAGTCCACTAGACGCTGGGCGCCGGAGCTAGACAGTTATCTAAGTTCAAATACTTATACTTTTTTATCTTTTAAAAAAATGTCGGGGATTTCCCCGACATTTTATCTTCTTCGTTTCCTTATTTTATAAAGAAATAAGAAACACAATAGGTATACAACGACTACACTAGCAATTAATGAGAATTTGATGCCACTTTTCTCAGCTAAAATATATACCTCAGAATTATCCCGATCAAGGATGATCATGTATTTATTATCTTCACTTTTAACTTTATCTCCTGCCAACAGGCCCCGCAGCTCTTTTCCACCTTCAATTTGCCTATTTGTTAAAGTAACACTTTGGGATTTACTCGAATTATTGATGGCAATTATTGACGTTTCACCTTTATAAACTCGTTTATAAACTGCCATTCCCTTTTGATCATAGAGCATTTCCATTGTCCCTCTTGTTAGCGACGGAAGCTGATTTCTTAATTCACTCACCTTGGTAATATAATCAATCAGTTCCTTTTCCGCTCGAAAGCTCATTTGCCCACGGTTATCCGGGATTTCTCCCCCATTTAAAGCAATTTCACTTCCATAATAAAAGAAGGGGATTCCAGGCGTCGTATAAAGATAAACCAATGCAGTTTTCCAGCGTGAGCCAGGGAATTGTTTCTTTGCCACAATATCACTCGTAAATCTTGACGTATATTCGTTATCCATAAAATTTGCCCTTAATAAGGCGTTCTGACCATTATCAGCATCCGAATAAAGTGTGCTGAAAGATTGATCCGTACCTGCAAACGTTTTTCTTAACTTTTCACTATACGAGTAATCAACTACACTATCTATACCGGCACTTTCATACTCTTTCAGATTAGTTGAGGTATTTTTTGACATGACTCCCAACAGAAAGAAATCCTTTTTTTCTTTCTTAACTTCAGTTGAAAAATCTGTCCAAAAGCTTACTGGAACATAATTTACTTCAGGTAGACTAAGCCCATCAATATCTGTTTTATTAATCCACCATTTTGCTGCATCAATTAAGTATTTTTTTACTTCAGGGTTGTCCTGATTAAGGTCAGGCAGGCCATCCGACCAGCCCATTTCAAGCTCCTTCTGATTTTCATTTCCAGCTAGGGTATCCTTTTTTTTATGAAACCAGTCCTGCTTATTAGTATCACTTAACCATGGATGTTCCGCAGCTACATTATTCGTCACAAAATCCATGATAACCTTCATCTTTCGCTTATGCGCTTCTTTTACAAGCGTTTGGAAAGTCTTAATTGTGCCAAAATGCTCGTCCACTTTGTAAAAATCAGTCACCCAAAAACCATGGTAGCCATTCTTCGCATTGTCAACTATCGGAGATAGTCGAATCGAAGTAAATCCCATATCATGGATGTAATCCAATTTATCAATAATACCTTGGATATCACCACCGTTATATGCTAATGGGTCTTTGGCATTAACATCGATGTCATTTTTTCTATCCCCGTCGTTAAAACGATCTACCATGATAGAATAAACGGATTCATCCTGCCACAAACGTTCTTCCTTTTCAACAGCAGCATTTGCAGGAATTGATGAATTTAGTAATAATAGCATTAAAATCAGTGTAATTTTTTTCATAAAGTTATATCCTCCTCTAAAAAAAAGAAGAGGATATCCTCTTCCCTACACCATTTTAATCTAATCAAGTCCTTATTCCAAATATTAATTCTTCGTTTTATCGGAAATTCATTTTTAATTTACTATGTTAATATTGTAATCCTTAAACCATGTGTGGAGCTGCACAAGATATGCTAATAACTGTGGTCCTGTCATCAACTGCCCAAACCAAGGTTCTTGAAATGAATTACCACCAGACTTGACGATACTCTCAAGCTGTTCTTTATTAAAAAATTCATGCAATGCTGAGGATTTATCTTGTAATATATTTTCCACCAGTTTTTGAACGGCAATGGTATAGGCAGGATTATGTGTTTTTGGATAAGGGCTTTTTTTCCGGTACAATACTTCCTCTGGTAATATACCTTCAAAGGCTTTTCTAAGAATCCCTTTTTCCCTGCCTCGATACATTTTCATGTCCCATGGGATATTCCATACATATTCGACAAGACGGTGATCAGCGAAGGGAACTCTGACTTCCAGGCTTGCGCCCATGCTCATTCGGTCTTTTCGATCAAGTAATGTCGTCATAAAATTAATCATATTAATATAAAATAATTCTCTGCGCTTAGAATCTTCCCCGCTTTCACCCTCTAGCCTCGGGGTTTCGGCGACCGCTTGATAATACTTTTCCATTACGTAGTCATTTAATTTTAATTTTTCCTGCCAATGCGATTTCAACAAATTTTGTCTTTCTGATACAGATCTCATCCACGGAAATCCTGGACGTTCTAAGTCTTGTTTTCGATGGAACCAAGGATACCCCCCGAAAATTTCATCAGCACATTCCCCTGAAAGGCTGACAACAAAATCCTGTTTAATTTCTTTACAAAACCATAGTAACGATGAATCCACATCAGCCATCCCTGGAAGATCTCTGACATGTGTAGCTTCCACCAAATCATTGACTAATTGCTTTTGAGTAATAATTTTGTTATGGTGCTTTGTATTAAATTTATCCGTTATCATTTGAATAAATTTCCCATCAGCATCCGGCTGGAATTCATTTGAAGAAAAGAATTTATCATTACCTTCATAATCGATTGAATAGGTATGGAGCTGTCCTTTGTTCTGCTCTTGGAAACCCTTTGCGGCAATGGCCGTTATGATGCTAGAATCTAGTCCGCCAGACAAAAAGGTACTTAGAGGAACATCGGAAACAAGCTGCCTTGTTACGGCATCGGTGACTAAATAACGGACCTTTTCTGCTGTTTCTTCCACATTATCCTTGTGTTGACCACTTTTTACATTCCAATATCTCCAAATTTTTAAACCATTTTTTGAAAATGTTAATGCATGGGCTGGTCTTAGTTCTTTAATCCCTTTAAATACACCAGACCCCGGTGACCTGGAAGGGCCGATTCCAAAGATCTCAGCAAGCCCCTCTTGATCAATTTCTGTTTTCACTTCTGGATGGGCTAAAATAGCCTTGAGTTCAGAGGCAAATAAAAGCCCCTTCTTGTGTTCTCTGAAAAATAATGGTTTGACTCCTAAGCGGTCACGTCCAATAAAGAGTTGTTCCTTCTTACTATCCCAGATGGCAAATGCATAAATCCCATTCAAGTAATTGACACACTCTTCCGCCCATTCTATATAGGCAGATAATAGAACTTCTGTATCAGAATGACCTTTAAATGAATATCCTTTAGTATGGAGAACTTTGCGGATATCTTCTGTATTATATAGTTCTCCGTTGTAGCAAATGGTGTAATGGAACCCGTCTTTTTGTTTGGACATTGGCTGCCTTCCCCCTTCAGGGTCAACAACAATAAGTCTCTTATGGCCAAAAGCGACATGTGTCTCAGACCAGATATTAGTCTCATCAGGTCCTCTTTTTGCCAGTGTATTGGTCATTTTTGTAAGTGTACCCGCTTCGTTCTTAATTGATTTATCATAATCAATCCAGCCTGTAATACCACACATTTCCTATCACACTCCTCAATAACAGAACTACTGTACATGAATTCATGTTTTTATAGTATTCAGCCCATAGGAAATGGTTAATTGTCCATATAGAAAAGCGGAAGTGCAATGAAGCAACAAACAGTTAAATGATTTAAAAGATAATACTTTATCTTTCAGTTATAAAATTTCATGAAGATGTCTAAAAAGAATATGATAGCATCTGGCACGGAGGTTAATAATGAATCGACAACAACGAATGAGACTTTACGATTTTCAGGAAAGAGCATACACAGAAGGAACTGTTGAACAAATTAATGAACAATGGATTTTTTTTGATGAGGAAACAGAGGAAGCTGAAATGTTAGATGATTACCTTCAGCAAGAAATAGAAGTCTTCCGAATGAATCGTTGGAAGAAAGGTAAATTGTATGAAACAGGAAAGGTCCGAATTGGAAACGAATCAACGATGCTTCGTAACCATGATTTAGTAAGAATTAGGAAACATTTAATTTATTCGCTTGAGAGGCTTTTAGATGGGATCAATGATGATGCTTTTTTTCAATTTGTGACCACTTTAAACTCCTTAAACTTTTCTATTTACGATTGCATCTATTGTTACAACCATTTATCCTTCTTATCGGATGAAAACCGCAAGGATGGAGTTAATTTTCTGGTTTTCGATAATCAGGAGCAAATTTGTAATGTCCAGCACCACTTTTGTTACTTTGAAAAAGTTAATGATCGATTTGAATTTACATTAAATACCGGAAAACGATTAGTAATCGAAAAAATGATCTCATAAGAAAAAGGCATGGGCACCGCCCACGCCTTTTTCATTTGGAAACAATTTAGTTCCCGATGTATTTTGAATAAAGCAATTTTGCTTGGACCACATCATTTGTCCCATGGATCAATACACGTGCATCTTTAAACACGACAATAGAAATATCTTCTTCAGGTGTAAAACGGATTAAGTAGTCATTCCCTGATACTTTACCACTTTTCTTAAGATTCGCAGCCACCTTTTTTACATCTAGTTCGCGTTTATTTCTTGGATTGATTTGGATTGTATTACGCCCACAAAGTGTCGTATAGGCGACCTGGAGTTCCGAGGATCGATCTAAAAAATCAAATTGATGATTTACACATGTCGGGCAATTTGGATTTCTACCCTCTGAAATATCCATTTGCATGGTGGTATAATCCCAAATATCAATTTGTTCTAGATTAGGTGTAGTTTTTTCATCAACTAATATTTTCATTGCTTCCATGGCTTGAAAGGAACCGATAATATCCGTTAATGGTGACAATACTCCGACTGTATCACATGTTTCCCCCGTCCCAGATGGGACATGCGGAAAGAGACAGCGGTAGCAGGGTGTGATTCCGGGTTTTATCGTGGTAAACATGCCCCTTGAACTTACAGCAGCACCATGAACCCAAGGGATTCCGAACTTAACGGCCACATCATTGATTAAAAATCGTGTCATAAAATTATCAGTACCATCAACGATACAATTAAATTCCTTTAATAATTCTTCTGCATTATCTAGATTTAAATCGGCAATTACAGCGTCGACTGTAATAGTAGAATTAATTTTATTTAATCTTTTTTTTGCAGCAATTACCTTTGGGAGCTGTAATTTTGCATCCTCTTCATCAAAAAGTGTCTGCCGCTGCAAATTTGATAGTTCAACCAAATCCCTATCAATTAACCTTATATAGCCAACCCCTGAACGAACCAGATGGTTTGCGATTACCGTGCCAAGTGCACCAACCCCGACAATTGCCACTTTACTATTTTGCAATTTCATTTGTCCTGACTCGCCAATCTGTTGAAAAAGAATCTGTCTTGAATAGCGTCCTAAATCACTCATGATCCACCTCTTTCCTAAGATAAAATGTAACCATGCTCCGCAAAAGGAAAAGTTATATTACTATTATCTTACCAAATTATGCTCGATTGTCTTTTATAAATATTTTAATTTTAAAAATAATGGAAAAAAGATATAATTAATAATGGGTTTTAGTATAATTTGGGAGGAATCTCTAATAACAATATCTAATATTATAAGAGATTAGTATATATTTTTTTAATATGGGAATGAGGGGGAAAAACTTTGAATCTAGGCGGTTTTAAAAACAAAGAAGTATTAGTCGACTTAACAAATGGTGTGGTTGATTACAGAGGAATCAACGAAGATGATGCAGTTAAGTACATAGGTGGTCGTGGCCTAGGGGTTAAGTATGTTTTAGATAACGGCCCTGAAGTCGAGCCATTATCTGCAGAAAACATCATTTGTATTATGACAGGCCCTGTCACAGGCTCACGTTCTTCGATGAGCGGACGGCTTTGTGTTGTTACTAAATCTCCGCTGACTGGTACGGTAACGGATTCACACATCGGCGGGTGGACTGCAGCGCGGCTCAAATGGGCAGGTGTGGATAATATTATTTTTTCAGGAAAAAGTGACAAGCCTGTATACCTATTTATTGAAGAAGGTAAAGCAGAGCTTCGTGACGCTTCAAACCTTTGGGGAACAAGCACACGTGCCTTTATTCAAGCAATGAAAGACGAACACGGTGAAGAAGACCTAAGTGTTATGACGATTGGTCAAGCAGGTGAAAACACCGTCCGCTTTGCTGCATTTATTAATGAGCATGACCGTGCTGCAGGCCGTGGTGGTACAGCTGCTGTTGCGGGCTATAAAAAATTAAAAGCAATTGTTATCAAAGCTGCTCAAAAAGGCAATATGCCACAACCAAAATTAGATTCCGATTACAAAGATGCCAATAAAAAAGCTGTAAAGGCGATCCTTGATGGCGGCTTAACGGCACCTAATAAAGGCGGATTATCCGTATATGGAACAAATGTATTAACCAACTTGATCAATGAAGTGGGAGCGCTTCCAACAAAGAACTCCCAATTAACACACTGGGATGAAGCTGAGAAACACAGTGGTGAATATTACAACACTAATTTACGTGTTGCTAACAAGACATGCCATGCCTGCCCGGTTGGTTGTAAAATTGAGGTAGAAGTAAAAGATGGTAAATATAAAACACGTGTAGAGAGCATCGAATTCGAATCCGCTTGGTCACTTGGATCAAACTGTTTATTAAGTGATGCAGAAGCGATTTCATATATGATCGACCGCTGTAATGAATATGGTCTTGATACAATTGAACTTGGACATTGTTTCTCCGTTACTATGGAAGCTTTTGAAAAAGGGATTATTAATCAGGAATTAATCTGGGGCGACGCTGATTCTATGATTGAATTAACCAAAAAAATCGCTTACCGTGAAGGATTTGGCGGCGTACTTGCTGAAGGGCCTGCACGTGCAACAGCACTTTGGGGTGCACCTGAATTATCAATGTCTGTTAAAGGCCAATCCATCCCTGCCTATGATCCTCGCGGCATTCAAGGTATTGGACTTGGTTATGCTACAAGTAACCGCGGTGCATGTCACCTTCGTGGATACACTGTAGCCAGTGAAATTGCCGGTATTCCTGAACCAACTGACCGATTAAAGCCAGAAGGAAAAGGCGAATTACTAAAAGTATTCCAAGATATGCTTGCATTCTCAGATTCTATGAATATTTGTAAGTTCTCATCCTTCTCAGAAAACGCAGAGCATTATGCAGAGCAATATAGTTCAATGACTGGAGTTCAACTAACAGCTGAGGATGTTATGAAGGCTGGGGAAAGAATCTATAATCTTGAACGTTATTACAACAATCTTGCAGGCTTTAATAAACGTGAAGATGACTTCCTTCCAAAACGTTTTACAGAAGAACCAGCGTCTGGAAACAGTGCGGGCCATGTAAGCCGGATGGATATCATGCTAGAAGAATATTATCAAGTTCGCGGCTGGAAAGACGGCCTCGTTACAGATGAAAAGCTTCGTGAATTAGGAATTATCGATCCTGAAGTAAAACAAAGTGTCTAAGAATTAATTTAGAAAGCTTCTGCACAAGTACAGAAGCTTTTTTTCAATGCGTAAGTTTTTGAACTTAGATAACTTGCTTGCGCAAGCTCCTAAACCGGCGCTAATGCTATTCTTAATTAACCGCCAATTCTTGTTGTTTTATAGCGGTAATTTTTGATTAACACATCTAGAGCATGATCGTCCTTTGCACAAAATCGAACTTGGACGGTATTCACCTTAAAACTTGAAGTAAAAGAAATTTCCTTTTCCGAAAGTATTTGTCCCTTCCAGTTATCCGCCTCATAGACGTATGGAAACATATCTGTCCTCTGTAAAGCTCCAAGTTCTTCAAAATACAGACCAAGATGTTCAATTCTAATACCACGAAACTCTAATTCTCTGATAACCATATCAGCCACCTGCAACAGGCGGAAAAAGAGCAAATTGATCCTTTTCTTCTACTTTTGTCTGAAGGTCATCAAGGTGGATGATATTTCTTCCGTTTACATAGACATGAACAAATGGAAGCAGTTCCTTTTCAGTTGTAAAGATTTCATCTTTTAATAGTGGAAACATTTCTATCATTTTATCAAGTACATCTATTACCCGTTCACCATCAGGCTGAACGTCTACCGTTACCCCACCACATATTTGCCGGAGATTAGCAAACACTTTTACGAGCATATGGATCCTCTCCTCTCTACTAATTTCAATATTAAGACCAAACTAAGCAGTTGTCACGATGTTTATCATTTTTGCAAATATAAAAAGACTGCCGAAATTCTCGGCAGCCTTTACTAGTTACATTAGGTTTTATGGGTGTAAAAATGACATTGGTAATTTTGCAAAGCCTAGGTATAATACAAGCACCCATGCAATGATAAACTGAATCCAGAATACAGAAGTTCTTCTGTCATTAGCCACACGGCCAAGGATCATTTCAAATAATCCGATTATCCATAGACCTACAACCGCTTTTAAAATATACCACACATCAATTCTGTAAACCGAAAACAGAAGTCCTACACCTGTTGCTATTATAACTAAGTATAATACTCGTAAGATCATTTGTAGAATTTTAAATCCTTTTGCTTTTCCACTTTTATGTAAGGAAAGTGCAATGAAAAATAAAATTAAAGCTAAAACCCATGCAGTGATATGACCGTGAATCAATATAGTACCTCCTAATGAATGAAATTCATTTATTTCGACCTTATCATACCATAAATCTTTGATAAAAACGAAAAAAGTAAGTCAATCTAGTAACAAACATGGATATGTTACCCTACTATTTTGAGGTGTTAAACGAATGCCTATTGCTTAATGGTATTTTTAAGTGTTCCGATTTTTTCAATGGTGACTTCCATCTGATCGCCAGAGGATAAAAATTTAGGAGGCTTAAACCCTTTTCCCACCCCTGCTGGTGTACCGGTCGCAATAATATCGCCTGGTTCAAGTGTCATCCCGGCCGAAAGAACGGAGATAACCTCCTCAATCGGAAAAATAAAATTCTTTGTATTTGAACTCTGTCTTACTTCCCCATTTACAATTGTTTCTATATTTAAATGGTTGGGATTTTCTATCACGCTTTTATGGACAATCCAGGGTCCCATTGGACAGGTAGTATCCAAGCTTTTACCAATGAAAAATTGCTTGTGTCTTGATTGTAAGTCTCGTGCGGTCACATCATTCAGAATGGTATAACCAAAAATGTAGTCGAGAGCCTCTTCTTTTTTTATCGCCCTTCCCTTTTTACCGATGATGACAGCTAACTCACCTTCATAATCAAGTTGATTCGTTACATCTTGATGGTTTAGCACTGTTTCATTCGGTCCAATAACAGTTGTTGGGGCTTTCGTAAAGACCATTACATGTTCCGGGATATCTGCTTCACTACCCATTTCAATCGCATGCTCTTCATAATTTTTTCCTACACAGAAAATATTCTTGTTTGGTCTTGGAATAGGAGCAAGCAAGGTGACTTCATCCAATGAGACATATAAAGATGCAGCATGCGCACCACTAATTACCCAATCATGCAAACCTTGGACTTGTTCGATAAAACTTTCTCCTAAATCGATACATTCCTGCAATGAAGATGGGAAACTTCTCTTCCCTGTCCTTACTTCTTCAGCAGGATTTAGTAAAAGGACTTTTGATTCATCTGAGTCTACTAAACCAACAAACGTTTCATGATTATGTTTGACTGTTACAAATTTCATCGGTTTCACCTCAATTTATAGTAATTACACTTTATATATTAAAAGAAACAGATGAACCGAACAAATATAAAGAATCAAAAATGTCCGATCCCTAATTAAAAGGGAATCAGCCCTTAACTATTTTTAAAAGTATCGATAAATTGGATGATTGCCGGTCCTAACAAAACGATAAATAAACTTGGAAATATGAAAAGAACTAACGGAAAGAGCATTTTGATTGGTGCTTTCATAGCCGTCTCTTCCGCCCGTTGCTTTCTCTGTTCTCTGACTTCATTGGATTGAACTCGGAGCACTCGAACCATGCCGATTCCTAATTTTTCAGCTTGTAAAACATTACTGATAAACGCTCTAACAATATCTACATCAAGCCTATCTCTAATACCTGCTAATGCTTCCCTTCTGGTTTTCCCAAGCCGAATTTCTTCCAAACAACGATGAAATTCGTAAGCGAGGACCCCCTCTTTTTTTGAGATAACCTTCGACACTGCGGCATCAAATCCAAGTCCTGCTTCAAGACTTACTGTTAAAAGGTCCAATATATCAGGAAATTCCCTTAAGGCATGACGACTTCTCGCCTTTGTTTTCTTCTTTAAATATTGGTGAGGTGCAATGAAACCAAGAAGAAACCCTGCCAATATAAAGAGGACAATGGCCCCAGTTCCAGCATTTAACAGTGCTCCATATCCTCCAAATATAAGCGGAAGAACAACTATTGATACGATCTGAACAATCCGAAAATCAACAGCAGTCATACCAAAAGGATTTCCAGCCAGTTGAAGCTTTTGATCTATTTTTGCTTCTTTTTCCCCTGGCATTCTCTTTTTAAAGCTTTTTTTAAAATCAAGAAATAAGGGTTTAATAAATCTTACAAAAAACGATTGTTGTTTTTCACTCTCTTCTACTTCCAAGGGATTGGATTGTTCATTTAGTAAGAAGAAATTTACTCTCTCTTTTACATTGTCCTTTTTTTCAAACCTAATCAAATAAATCCCATAAATGCTCAAGCCTCTGTTTCCAATTTATTTGGGCGAATCAATCACATTACCTGCGCCCATACATAGGATGTAGAAGATACTATGAAAAAAGGGTGTTGAAAATGCCAGCGATTGTTGGAGTTGCACAGGTCATTACACTTGGCAGCAGTTCTGTTTTCCATATTGGAGATGTTTATAAAATTATGCCATTTTCTACTGCAAAAACCTTTTCCGGTGCTGGTTCCTTTAACACAGGGGATAGCTTACAGCTCCATAATAATGTTAGTTCCACAAATACCCATGATTCAGATGTTTACGATCAAGGAATTGCACTTAATGCTTAATGAATGGGTGATTTTCAAATGAATTTTTATATCCAGCAGACCATTCAAATTAATTTCATTAAAATTGGCGGGATTACCAATTCCTCAGTCTTACAAATAGGCAGTGCTGGAATTATCAAACCTACATCTCATTTATATAATACCGGTGGCTTTACACAACCAGCACCACAAACGCTTCAACCTTCAGGCGCATCATTAGGGGCACCATCAGTACCATTACAAGCCGCCGTTAGAAAGCAGGATATGTCAGCCTCCCAAGCAAACGAAACTTGATAAACCATTGGTGAAATAATTGTGAGGTGATTACATGTATCAGGATTATTCCCAATATCTTCAATGGCTGCAGATGTGTATTCAAGCACAGGAGCAGAGAATCCTAGCTTTAGAGAACGCTCTCCAAAAAATGAAAGAAGATATGAAAAAATTAAATGATAAAAAGGCTATCCATGTTGACAAAATTGAATATAAATTTGATCAATTGAAAGTTGAGACGCTTGAAGGCACATTAAACATAGGGCTGAACCCATCCGAATTAGCAGGAATCGAAGACTTCGCAGTACAAAATCAATCCTTATCCACACCAATATCACCCAAACATCAAATGCAAAGATCAATGAAAATTGAGGAAGCTATTTACAGATATTTAGAAACGGATCTACCTCAATTAGTAGAAAATGCCCAAAGGGAATTAACCGTTCAACCGAATGATGAATATTTATCGTTCATAAAACAAGACATCATTAAACAACTTCCTGGCAGAATTGAACAACATTTAAACACCCATTCCGCTAGTAGCCGCTCCTTTGAAAATGCCCCTTCCGACGATTTAATTATTGAAGGATTAAAAAAGGAGATTCAAAATGGGGTAATGGTTTTTTTCAGCAATTTACCTGAAAATTTGAAAGGAATGAAAACAGAATGAACTTTGAGGTTTATAACCGAGAACTCTTTGTCGAAAATATAAAAATCACTGGGGTAGCAAGTTCATCGTTAGTCATGGTAGGAGATACGGAAACGATACAGTTGGCCTCAACTTTTGATACCCCTGCAGAATCGTTAATCATAGGTCCGTTTGTTCCCCTATCAAGTGAGTGACCTTCATGCTGCAGAGGACTTCTTGTGTAGACACAATAAATATAAAAATAGCCTCTTTTTCCTCTACGGTACAGCTAGGAGATTCCTGTATAATCAATGGACTTTCTAGAGCGCTCGCTGTCCAAAGGGAAACCGATGTATTTTATGGAAATGAAGGGAATTTATCCCCTTACCGAGTCTATTCTGAACCTATTCCTTTTCAACCTATCGATGAACCTTTTTCATACGCCCGCCAAAATCCCAACCCACTAATTAGGGTAGGTAAAATAGATATTATCGGGATATCTTCAGCTTCCATTTTACACGTTGGGAACAGCCGCCATGTTTCCATGGAGACTAGAATTAAGCATATTCGACAGTTACTTCCTATTCCTAGAAAAGAAGAAGAAGTAGAAGTACAGGGACAAAGATAAAAGCATAAGTTACGTTAAGGGAAAATGCCGGGAATATACTAAAAAAGGATGTTTGTCATGCCAGCGATTATTGGTCCTGTCCAAATCGTTCACGTAAGTGGAGGTATAGTGCAATTTGGCGATACCGTATATATCTCTCCAAAGAGCACCTCAAAGACAAATGCTGGTTCAGGTGCATTTAATACTGGTGGATTAATCGTATCGAATTCCGGATTAAGTGGAACCAATGTTCTTGATACCAATTTAATTGACCAGCCAATTGTCGGGAATAATTAAAAAATGACATAAACCATCCTAAATGGTCTATGTCATTTTTTGTTCGTTTAATCCTTTTCAACTTTCAAAATATGTGCTCCATCAAAGAAAAACAAGTACCTTTCTGTGACCTTTCTTTTCCATATTTGTTCAATTGCTCTTGTATATAAGTTAATTTGCATCTTGTAACGGTCTTCAAGTATGGACTTTGCTTGGTCAAACCCACCTTTATACCTGTCGGAAATTTGATCCGTTTTATAATCGACCAAAATAAGACCGTTTTCATCCTCAAAGACACAGTCAATGATCCCTTGCACAAAAACAGATTCTTCTTCATCCTTCCAGGTGGGGTACACATCACGAGCAGGCATGGAAAGGGTAAAGGGAACCTCTCTGTTGATTGCTTTTGCGTTAAAATATCTAATCCCTAAATCTGAATGAAAGAATTGAACAATTAAATTTTTGTCAATGACTTCTGCTTGGTCTGGGGTTAACAATTCGTTGTTTACCATCCATGTTAACTGTTCCTGGAGAGATTCTTGACTAACTGAATTGGTTAAATCTACGTGCTGCATAACCATATGCATGGCAGATCCCCGTTCAGCTGGACTTAATTGCTTTTCCTGCATAAATTTCGGGCGTTTAACTATCGACTTTTTATAGTGATTCACATGGTTCACAAGGTCCGTCCCACTTTGTTCATCTGCCATTTCTCTTTGGCGTTTCATTTCAGAAACGGATTGCTTGGAGCGATGGGCTGCGGCACTTGAGAAGGAATACTCCCAGTCTAAGCGTAACTTAATTTCTTCATCAAATGGCGACGTGGCTGGGACATGTTCCCCTTTTTGGACCATTTCAAGAAATTGGTCTTCATTCTTCCCGATTTCTAATTCCGTCTTCTTGATTTCTTCTGCACTTATTAGAGAAATTTTCCATGAAGAAGGATGACTTGTAATTTCCTCAGGAACAAGGGCATTTCCCGTACTACTAAGCCTTAGTTCATTGGCTTCCTGATGGCGAACAAGCGCTGGTCCAATCCAGTCAATATAGCTTGAAACTGCTGCCCGCTCATAATCCTTAAACAACCATTCTGTATGGGAGGAAACTTCATTCCATTGGTCGATTTTTTTTTGCGCATCTTTAAGCGTAGCCGTTAAATAAAGTTTTTCTTTCGCCCTTGTCATCGCCACATATAACACGCGCATTTCTTCCGCGAGCATCTCCATTTTCTTTTTTCGCTTAAAAGCAATTTGCGGTAAGGATGGGTAAGAAATCCTTTTTTCCGCATTTACATACTTAGATGCAAATCCGTATTCTTTATCGAGCATATATGGTTTCCGAACATCGGCCATATTAAAAGTCCGTGCCATTCCCGCCATGAATACAACGGGAAATTCAAGTCCTTTACTACTATGGATGGTCATAATCCGGACAACGTCTTCTTGCTCACCAAGTGCCCTTGCTGCACCAAGATCGTCCCCTCTTTCAATCATTCTCTCGATAAAACGAAGAAACCTGAACAGTCCACGGAACGATGTTTGTTCGTACTGTCTAGCTCTGTCATATAATGCCCGTAAATTAGCTTGGCGCTGTTTTCCCCCTGGTAAACCGCCGACAAAGTCATAAAACTGGGTATCACGGTAGAGCTGCCAAATTAACTCAGACAACGAACCCTGTCTTGCCACCTCGCGCCACTCTTCTAGAAAGTCATAAAAGCGGCGCAGCTTTTCGTAAAATTCGGCCGTATTTTTGGCTTCTTTACTCTTGCAAAAAGCGGTAACAGCCTCCCAAAAGGAACCTCGCTTCTGATGAATGCGGATGATTGATAGTTCTTCTTCGTTCAACCCAACGATGGGTGAGCGTAAAACAGCTGCAAGCGGTATGTCTTGGAAGGGATTATCAATAACTCGTAGTAATGAAATCATAATTGCCACTTCGGTTGCATTAAAATACCCTGTTGAAAGATTAGCATAAATAGGAATCCCTTGTTGCTTAAACTCTTCGATAATTTGCGGAGCCCAAGTCATTGAACGGAGCAGGATGACCGTATCCCGATACATAAGTGGCCGATTGGATTTCGTTTTTGTAGTATATACGGGTGCTCCACTTGCAACTAGTTCTTTTATTTTAGAAGCAATTATCCTCGCTTCGAGTTGGGATTGTTCAAGACCGATAGCATCAAATTCTTCTAGTTCTGACACCTCTGTCTCGCCTTCCGTTACAGGCGACTCATTATCCTGTGCATTTTGATCAATAAGCAAAAGTTCTACCGGATAGGGCTCATCGTCTGGATACGGTGCGCCAGCACGCAATTCTGCCGCCTCATCGTATTCGATTTCACCAACTTTAATCCCCATAATTTGTTTAAATAAATAATTGGTTGCATCGAGCACTTCTTTTCGGCTTCGGAAATTTCTTGCTAGATCAATACGTAGTCCCGTAGTATCTCCATCGGCTTTAAAGCGATTATACTTGCCTAAGAAAAGGTTCGGTTCAGCCAAACGAAAGCGATAAATCGACTGCTTAACATCTCCGACCATAAACATATTACCATTTAACTCATCCTTTTTAGTTACAAGCTTTAGGATCGTTTCCTGGACCATATTTGTGTCTTGATATTCATCGCAATAGACCTCTTTAAAATGCCTTTGGTAAGCGAGTGCCGCCTCGGATGGAAGAAATTCTCCCTCTGCTGAGATTTCCTTTGTCAAAATTGCTAGGCAGTAATGCTCTAAATCTGCATAGTCTACAAGCCCTTTTTCTCTTTTTACCTTTTCAAACCGCAGAGAAAATTCTTTGACAATATGAACTAGCGTTTCTATTAACGGCCGTATCTCATCCATATCACGTAAAAAGCTTTCAGGCTTTCGCGTAAATAGCTCTTCTTTGATATCTTGGATTTTTTTCTTCGCTTTTTCTCGGAGTTTTTGGGCCTTTTCTGTCAGCTCTTTATCATAGTGGTCACCTTTCACTTGCTTTGCCCGTGAAAAAGACCAGGTCTGCATTGCTTGATATAGAGTTTCCCATGAGTCCTGCTTGGCAAGAAGAAGAGTATCAATCATCTTTAAATCATCTAAAAAGTTTTCAGCTCTCGGTGCCGGTCCGCCAGGGAGCTTTGTTACTTCTAATCCCCGCTTAATCATTTCTCTGGAAGCTTCTAGTTGCAACTCAATATCAAAAAGAAGTGCCTGAATAAAGGAGAGTTCGGCTAGATTATTAATAGCTGAAACATCATACATACGAATGATTGACTTTAAATATTGGTCCGGTAAGGGATTAGAGCGTGCAAAATCGTATATCGATCGAACAATATCCATTAATGCGGCATCACTTCGATCACTTGTGAATGAATCGACCAAGTTGAAGAATGCCTCATTATCTTTTTTCCCGTATTCTTCTTCAAACAACTCGTCCATCACTTCATCTCGGATTAATTGTGCCTCTGTTTCATCGGCAATTCGAAATCCGGGATCGACATCGATTAAGTAATAATACTTTCGAATCACTTCCATACAAAAGGAATGAAGTGTTGAAATCGATGCTTTATTTAATAAGCTCAGTTGCTTTCTTAAATGGCGCGACCACGGGTCTTCATCAATGGCTTTTTCTAACGCTTCCCCAATCCGATGGCGCATCTCTGCAGCTGATGCGTTCGTAAAGGTCACCACCAATAATTCATCGACATCCATCGGGTCTTCTTTTGCGAGAATTTTTTGGATCATTCTTTCCACTAGGACTGCAGTTTTTCCCGAACCTGCTGCTGCAGCAACTAGGATGTCTCGATCCTTTGCCATAATTGCTTTCCATTGGTCGTCTGTCCATGTCACGTCTTCTGGCTTAGGCGGTATGACGAAATTGTTCAAGATTGACGTACCTCCTTCCTAATTAGTTCTAAAACATCTTCCTTCGAGTGGGGTGTGAGAACCCGGAATTGATTCGTTTCAATTGATTCATCAAATTGACATACTGATTTATAAGAACAAAATGTACAAGGTGTTTTGTCCTTTAATTTATAAGGAGCAATGTCTATTTGACCATCAATAATGGCGTTACCTGTTCTCTGATACAAATTCCGGACATACGTTTTCAGATCGTCAAATTCCGATAAACTAGCAACCTTGGATTTTTTGGATAAATTTCCATCCTTTTTTATTCCTGCGGCAATAATATGTGAATCACCTGATTCAAGTGTTTGGTCCATAAGCCGGATCACATTTTGATCGCTTAACATTAATCCATTCATCTTAAACTTTTTCATCATTTCCTTTTCAATTTCATCAATCGTTAGCATTTTAGTTGTATTAATGAATGGATTATGAACGTGAAAATAGAGGACACCTGCAGGACTAGCTTTCATCTCAACCAATTCATTCGAATGGGTCATGACAATATCAAGGTAGGTTAACATTTGCAGAGCAAGTCCATAATATACTTCACTAAAATTGACATCCTTTTCACTTGATTTATAATCAATCACTCGTAAAAAGACGCTGTCGTCTTCTGCTTTTGCCTGATCGACTCTGTCAATTCTTCCGGCCAATTCCATTCTCTTTCCATTTTTCAGTGAAAATGTTAGTGGCGGCAGTTTTCCATTGGGTCCAAAGCCTAATTCCAAACCAATCGGTGAGAATCCACTTACTTTTGCATGCTCACTTAACACGACAGAAGCTCGTGTAATAATTTGCTCCAATTTCCGTTTAATATAATGATGGCGCTCTGAGCTTAACAATATTTCGTTTTGCAATTTAGGGGCTAATGACTTGACCGCTTCCTTAGAAAGGTTTTCACATTGTTTCCTCGACAGCTCGGCCCAAGAAAGATTTTGTTCATTAACAATATCTGCAATCTGCTTTAATGCCGCATGAAACAGCTCCCCAATATCCGGAGCCTCCAAACGAAACACTTGCCGGTCACGAAGCTTTAGTCCATGCTGAACGAAATGAGAAAATGCGCAGGAGTTATATAATTCCATTCTAGAAACACTGGCTTGAATGGCCTCACCATATAATTCATCCGCTGAATCTTTAGAGAGCTGTACGGCTGAATTTGTATAAAAAAGGCTTGAAAACACTTTCTGAGCTTTGCCCTTTCCCGAACTTCCAAGGTAATAGTTATATACATCCCACCATAAATTTGAAATGGGGTACCCTCGCTTTTTCCATTGAAGCTGCGCATTAAGGAAAGATAACGTCGTTGTAAAATTTGAAATAAAGCCTAGTTGACTGGGCTCCGAAACTTGTGATGGGTCTGTCAAATAAAATAGCTCATTAGCATCAGGAAACATATCTTTTATTCTCTTAATATACGAAGATGGAATTAACGCTTTTCCTTCATCATTCGCAAGTGGATAACTAACATAAAGGGCTTCTGATGGTGCTGTAAAAGCTTTATAAGCAAGAAAATTTTCATCCAGCAAACGTGTCCGGCTGCTTGGTGCGATTTTAACACCTGTTGCTAGGAGCATTTCCCTGTCTTCATCAGAGAGGATTCCTTCATCAGATATTTTTGCAGGCAAAATTCCTTCATTGACGCCAACTACGAATTCTACTTTGATTTCATTTAGCCTTGATTTTTCTAAATCCCCAATCAGTACCTGATCAAGTGCCGGCGGAATAAGTGAAAAATGTAAGGATTCGAATCCTGACTCTAAAACAGCAGTAAACGCCTTTAATGTGACTTGCTCTTCCCCTAGAATTTCAACATATTGGTCCAGGAGATCAATCACAGCATTCCATACTTGTTCATGCTCCCGCATTTTTACAAGATTACCTTTTTCTTCGGCAGCTGCTTTCCATTTTTCAAGCTTTGTTGGGACATCCAATTCCTCTAGCAGCAAATAGATGGCTTCACAAAACTTTCTGCCTGAATCCGCTTTTTTCAAACGTCTTGATAACCGTAGAATGGGTGCAGTTACCATAAGCTTTAATTCATTTAACTCTTGTTCCATTTCTTTTTCTAGATCTGTTTGCGAGTTTACCTCTAATTCCAGTCCTCGAATGCGTCGATAGCTCCAACGCTCTTTTTTCGTCCATTTACTTCCGTTAATTCCGTAAGCTAAACAATAATTCTCTAGTTTATCCATTTTCTCACGCATTTTTGCCGGCTTTTCTTGTAGTGGATATAGCAATTCTGTCTTGATCACTCTGAACACCGGCTCATAGCGCCAGTAGGAATTAATGACTTCAAGGCTTGAGCGAATGAATTCGATCAATGGATGGTTCAGCATCGTTCTTTTTTGGTCAATAAAATAGGGAATCTGATAATCGTCGAAAACTGGCTCAACAATCTCATGATAGTCCCCGCCATTTCGAATTAATAAAGCGATATCCCGGTACCGGTATCCCTTTGTCCTGACTAATTGGCGAATCTCTCTTGCAATCCCTTCAATCTCAGCTCTACGGTTTACGGCTTGGCAAATATTAATTTTTGTCTCACCAACATATGATACTGCAGGCCGGGCATCAAATTTTTCTTCAAAATGACTTAAAGACGGCTCTGTCCATTTTCTTTGTTCTTTTAGAACAACAGACTGCTCGATTTCAATACCATTAGCTTTAGCTAAATCATAGAGAGAATAACTAGTCTCACCTGATAAGCGAAACAGATCAAGCTCGTCCGGTGGAGAATCAATCGAGAGGTGATCAGTCGTCAATGCAATTGAAACGTTTTTACAATGTTTCATCAATTCGATCATTACTTGATATTCCTGCGGTGAAAAACTATAAAAACCATCAATATATATTTCTGCATCTTTTAAATATGAAGAGAAGGATACTTTCTCGGATAGGAGTTGAAAGTAATCCTCCGAATCGATATATTTACCAAAAACTTCGTCCTCAAACTTTTTATAGATCATTTCTAAATCTTGTAGTTTATCATTTAACGCATTGGAATCTTCATTCGATAAGGATGAGCCTTGAATTAGCTCCTCTGGCGTAATACAGTAACGTTTAAATTCTGTTATCATTTGCTCAAGCTTCTGGATAAAACCATTCTTATCTGCAGCTCGCTGAAAAAGCTTTAGTTGTTCCTTTTGCTCATCGATGATTTTGCGTATTAACATACTTATCCCTACACTACTTAAATGTGTTCGGCTAATCCCGCCTGTTTCTTGCAAGATACGCCACGCCAAGCGGGAAAAACTATAAACTTGGGCACGAATCATTCCGCTAATTGCCGGGTCAGTTGCCAAGCGATATTCAGATAAAAACGTCATCTGTTCTGGAACGATATAAATGATCGGTGTCCCATCTGGGTTTTCCACAAGCCGCCCCTTTATTTCATCAAGGAACATAGCTGTTTTTCCGCTTCCTGACCGACCGATTACCATTCTTAATGACATGTAAAAACCTCGCTTTCCACAACCACTCATAAACTTTATATCTCTCATTCTACCATAAAACAAGCACAAACGTTTGTATTGCGATAACACAGATTAGAGGCAAAAATGGTAATTTTATGACAGAAAAAAAAACACGATTTAATTATCGTGCTCCTCCCTCAATCTATTCATCTAAAAATGGACGTCCATTTCATTTATTGGCCAATAACGTAAATCAACTTTGCCGACAACTTGACTAGCTGAGATAAAACCGAATTGGCGGCTGTCCCAACTACCTAATCGATTATCACCAAGGACAAACAATTTTCCATCAGGAACTATATTTTCACCGGTTATTTCCTTTAAACTGAAATCTCCAGTAATCCTGATTCCAGGTGATTTTTGTTTATAAACATTTAAAAATGGCTCTTCGTACTTGTGCCCATTTATATACAGTAGATCATCACGATATTCAATTTTATCCCCTGGCAGCCCAATAATACGTTTGACAAAGTCCTCTTTTTCATTGGCATGAAAAACGATGACATCAAATCTGTTCAATTCCCCGACTTGATAACCAAGCTTGTTGACTACCAGTTTGTTACCATCCTGCAGCGTCGGCATCATCGATTCGCCTTCTACCACATAATTTGAAAAGAAAAATGTACGAATAAAAGCAAAAATAATGATACCAATCGCAAAAGCCTTTGCCCATTCCATGCCTTCCTTTTTCCATTCAATCTTCATTAAAGCTCCTCCGTTTCTCCTGCTTATAATTTCTATCTATTTCACCATTATGGTCAGTTTCCGTGCCCTTATTCATTCTGCCTTCAATTCTTTTACCAACATACCAAAGAATGAAAATAACAAGCAATACTACAACAGTCCGAAGAGGCTTCGTCAGTAATGACTGAATATCATAGCCAACAAAACTAATCGTGAAAATCATCACCATTTTCCCAATACACACGGACAGCATGTATTGGGAAAATCGAATTTTGGAAAGACCAGCGACAATGTTAACAACTGCCGAGGGTGTAAATGGAAAACAAAGCAGTAGAAAGAGTGGGCCAAACCCATGACGATCTACCCAGTCCATTAGCTTACGGACTTGAGGGTGCTTAGGTAAAAAGGATAATAACCTTTTTTGCCCATACCTTCTAATAAGCGAAAATACGAGCATTGCCCCGATACAGGCTCCAAGCCATGAATACAAAAATCCTAACCAAAGTCCAAAGGCACTGGCATTAGCCATTACAAATAAAAACAATGGGAGAAATGGCAAGAATGCTTCAATGACAATAAGCAATACGCCTGGTATGGGTCCAAGGGCTCGGTATTCTTGAATAAGACTCATAATATGTTCAAGCGTAAACCATGCTTTTAATGATTCAATATCCATCCGGTTTCTCCTCATTTTTTACTAATTAGCTGTGCCTATGATTACTTTGTAATAAATTGATGGAGTGCCTCTTTATTTTTTTCGACATCGATCTCTAATACGGCTCCCTCCCCTGAGACTCGAGCATCGGAATAGCTATTTTCAACAGGAATCCGTAAAGTATCGATATTTCCTCGATCATTCGAAAAGAAATCTTTAGCCATAAATGTTATGTCGGAAGTGCTCATATTTGTATTCACATAAGGCGTGACAACACCAATTAGCTTCGGGAGTTTTGGAATCGTTTGGAGGCCCATCAATTGGTCCCCAATGGCCTTAACCGCTTTTTGTTGACGTTCTACCCTTCCAAAATCACCAATCGCATCATGACGGTAGCGGACATACCCGAGCATTTCTGCTCCATTTAATTTTTGCAGACCTGGTTCTAAAGTGACATCAATATTTTTTGACATTTTCTTTTCTACATCGATTTCTACACCATTGGGAAATGCTTCATCAATTAGTTGCACAAATCCTTGAAAGTCCACAATGACATAGTATTGGAGGTCAATATCAAAATTTTGCTTAATAGTTTGTCTCATTAATTCTGGACCACCGCGTGCGAATGCGGAGTTAACTTTATGCTTTCCATGCCCCGGAATCTCAAGGTAACTGTCCCTCATAATAGAAGTTAGTTTAAATGTTCCTTTGTCTTCATTATAATGAACAATCATGATTGTATCTGCCCGAGATTTTTCCTTTCCTCTAGCATCACTACCAAGCACGAGGATATTTGTCCCCCCATACTGATCCTTTTTTCCTTCGAAATCATAGACAACATTAGATGCTTTGTTATTCATTTTTTTTAATGATTGGTTAACGCCCTGCTTGTATTGATAATAAGCATAACCTGCCCCTGCACCTATTATCAGTAAGAAGACAAGTAAAACGGATGGCCATCTTCTCTTTTTCTTGGTTTGATATTTATCAGATCTCATTGTTTATCACCTATTCATCCAGGTTTTTTATTCTTCTAAATTTATAACTGTTTTTTCTTTTTCAGGGTTTCTTCATTTAATTCATTTTCCCCTATCAGATATCCTTCTATTAATAAAAACTTTCTCATATATCAACTAAACATTTCAATAAATAAAACTCGCCCAATGACGAGTTTTTGTAAATGGAAAGTCCTATTGCTTTTGACGGTTCTTTTTTGTAAAATAAAGAGGAACGTTTGTTCGTTTAATATAGAAAGGTGTGACTGAAAAAATGACCAGAATCCCCGAAGATGATCGAGACATAATGGAAAAGGCTATGTATTTACCAATGGTTCTAATTATCTTAAACAGGGATTTAACTGTAGTTGCAAATAGCCCGTTTAAATTAAAACAACCATATTTGGATTTGATTGAGGAAACGATGAAGGAGATCCAAAGGGAACTTGCTGAGGTAAAACTATATATGAAAAAGAATAAGCTTCAGGTGATTGAAACAAAACGGGACGATGCTTTTACGTTGTACAGGTTTATTTATAAAGGCTATGAAGAAAATCATAATTACTTTAATCCAAGAATCCGCAACAAAGTCCAAGAATTAATGGAGGCCTATTTATTAAAAAAACATCTGTCCCGTTAATAGTTAAGAAAATTCAACCCTTTATTTCGGGTCTTTTGAATGGGAATCAGCATCATATTCACGGGATCTTTCTAAGGCATTTAACGATTGGGGCCCGTTAGGCTGATAAAATAACTTTCTCCCATTACTTTCTATTCTTTGCAAAAGTTTTGTTTTTAGTAATGAGGTTCTTAACATTTGCCCCTCAATTGTACCAATTGGAACTGGAAAAATGTGAGATTGCTTATTGCGGAAAATAATCATCGTTTTCTTAGAGGATACGCGACGATAACACTCCACATGCTCAAGTGAAATCCATATACACTCAGGAGTTAGCGGCGATACAGTAGGAAAAAAATAGATGTGGTTAATTGGTTCAATTACAATTGGGATTTTTCGAGTATAGCCAATTAGTTGTCTTGTTCCCTTTTTCCTGCTTTCGTAATCAACACCAAAATAAACGCAGCCTTTTTTGATGATATCCAATGGCTTAAAGGGTGACAAGAATTCATCTTCTATTTCTACTGCACGTGAATAAATTTTCCCTCCATATGTCACCGGTTCTACAAACATCGTCCACGTATTTATCTCATATTCTTCGATTTGAGGATGCTTCAACCCATTCAACTCCTTTTCATATTATCCACCATATCTTACCACTATTGGTTTTTAATTCCCTCACTTTTCTGAATTGTTCCTAATTTATTCACAAAATTCATGTCAAAGAAATATTTATCAGAAAATTATAAAAACTAATGATATTCTTCAAAAAAAACCATATAATTTTAAAAAGCAACAGAGGTGATTTTCATGAATGAAAAATCATACACGGAATTAATGAAACTAGGAGCCATGAAACGAAATCGTCTGAAAGAGAACTTCGTCCAAGATTTATACATCGAAATGCTGTTGTCCGAAATTCAACTAAAAGTAGAAAAAGAAAAATTATTACAGAAAATTGATGTGGCCATTGATTGTCAAGACAAAAAGTCATTCCTCCTTCTATCCGGACAGCTCAATGAAATCAACAAACGATTTGGAACGTAGAATTTTGTTAAAGCCGTCATAGATTGACGGCTTTTTCATTGTATATTTTTCTAACGCATAAATAGAAAATGTAAGTGGACGAAGGCTCGTAAATAACATATTTTTGTAAAAAAAAAGACTGTAGACATATCAAAATGTCTCAGCCTTCCATGGATTGTATTTATTTGTTCCTTTGTTTAACTTCATAATCTTCAAGCATCGAAATTCTATCAAGCATTGAAGGATGGGTATAGCGGAAAATTTTCACCAATAGCGGTGGATTTACTTGACTTAATCCAGAGCGGGTTAATTCCTGAAAAGAAGTAATCGCTGCTTCTGGATTTTTGGTCATCTCAATCGCATATTTGTCAGCGCGTGTTTCCTGATAACGAGAAGTAAAATTCGTCAGTGGACTTGCAGCAAATAGGAGCATCGAAAGAATCATAAAAAATAATGGAAGTGATCGGATATCTCTAACGTCTGAGATATTTAATTCCTTGCCCCAGCGTCTTGTTGCCCAATTCATAATCCGATACGTCAAATACAATCCGAGCAGCGAAATTAGCAAATATCCAGCAATTCCAAAATAAATATGTTTCTCGACATAATGGCACATTTCATGAGCCATTATAAATAAAATTTGATCATCTGTTAATTTATTTAAGGTAGTATCCCACAGGACAATCCGAGCATTAGAGCCAATTCCTGTAACATAGGCATTTAAAGCATTCGTTTCCTCTGACTTATTCACTTCAAAAACATTTTGTGCTGGAATATCAGCCTTATCGGCCAAAGCCAGTATCTTCGTTTCCAATTCCTTATTTGTTAATGGATAAAAGTCATTGTATAACGGGTCAATAACAACTGGCTGGAGAAACATCATAAATAATGTAAATGGAATCGATAAAAGCCATCCATAAAGCCACCACCGCTTTTGACTTTTCTTCATGAGCCAGTATAATACGGGGACAATGATCAACCATGTCCCATAATTAAGCCAAAAGTCAATCAACTCATCCTTCATCCAGGAAGCGAAGGTTTGAGTTGAAATATGATATGTTTTTGATAAAGAAAAACTAATATAGCTGAGAGGAAATGTCGCCAAATAAGCGAATACCGATAACCAAATAAGATAAATGGCTGTTTGAAGGAGCTTATATTTTGATGAGTTTTCCGCCCAGCGCTTGAATGCCTTGGAAAAACCAAATAATAAAATTAAGAAATATAAAAGCCATTCAAACGGAGTAGATAGGAAAAATAATAAATTCCTTATTTTTGAATACTCCTCGCTCAGCATAAGTTCCCTGCCATTTAAAAAGGTTGTCGGGTCCGCCTTTGATCCTTCGAATTCAAATGGCAGGTTTGTATCGGCAAAATGGAATAAATACCAATAAAAAAATAATCCATATAGAATGTAGCCCATAACCGCATAGACTCCCATTTTTCTCGCCATATTTGTCCTCCTTTGTGTACAGACTCTCTATACTTAGTTTAGTTAAAAAAGGACAAATTAGAACTGTAAAAGTGACCTGCCCAACTATTTAAGAATTAGTTACTGACAGTTTTGGCTACTTGTGCCTTTAGTGCCCTCCTTAATATTTTCCCAGTTGTATTTTTTGGAAGTTCTTCGATAAATTCAATCGAAGATGGAAGTTTATATTTAGCCAAGTGTTCCCTGCAATAATCTAGTAATTGTTCTGCCGTTAGCCCTGGATTCTTACTTACAACATAGGCTTTAACAGCCTCACCAAGATTTGGGTCTGGAACGCCGAGGACAGCCACTTCTAGGACATCCGAATGGTTATAAATAACCTCCTCCACTTCTCGCGGGTAGACATTATAGCCTCCAACAAGGATTAGATCCTTTTTTCGGTCGACAATATAAAAATACCCATCTTCATCCATTCTGGCGAGGTCACCGGTATGAAGCCACCCATTCCGAATGGCCGCCGCCGTCTCATCTGGCATTTTATAATACCCCTTCATTACATTGGGACCACGAACAATAAGTTCACCCACCTCACCAACGGGTACTTCCTCACCAAGCTCATTCAGAATTTTATTTTCGACACGCAGGATAGATGTTCCAATTGAACCGGGCTTGCGCGGGCGGTCTAGCGGATTAAAGCAAGTAACAGGTGAAGCCTCCGATAAACCATAACCTTCAGATACTACAACATTAAACTTTTGTTCGAAATTCTTTAAGAGGGCAACAGGCAATGAAGCTCCTCCTGAAATACAAAAGCGTAAGGATTTTAGGTCATCAGGATTGCCATCAGGAAATTGGAAGAGGAAATTATACATGGTCGGGACACCAGCAAAAACAGTCGCCTGATTATCTTTGATAAGCTCAAAAATTTCCTTTGGACTAAATTTGGGTGCAATTAATAGTGTCGCCCCACTTAATAAAGGTGCATTTAAAGCAACTGTCAAGCAGAAAACATGGAACATCGGCAGAACCGTTACTATTCTATCATCGGGATTCATTTTCAAGTATTCGCTGACATCTTTAGCGTTACTATACAAATTCTTATGAGTTAACATAGCACCTTTTGGTTTGCCAGTTGTACCCGAGGTATAAAGAATAATGGCTGTATCATCGTCTCCGAGATTTGGTCCCTTAAAGTTTAATTCTCCAGAAGCCACGATCGCTGTAAACGATTTCATTTTTGAAGAGCCTGAGAGGTTTTCAATTTTCGATTCTATTCTGCTATTTGGGGTCGTTTCACAAAAAATATAATGCTTAATTTTAGGTAGGAAAGTATGCACTTTTTCGACTAACGGGATCGCATAGTCAAGAGCGATCACTACTTTGACATCGCCATTATTTAATATGTAGCTAATCTCATCTGCAGTATAAATAGGATTCACGGGAATAACAGTTACCCCTAACCGTAATGCCCCATATAAGCTGATTACAAAGTGAGGGGAGTTACCCAACAATAATGCGATATGATCCCCCTTTCCCACCCCTAATTTTTCGAGACCCGATGCAAATTTCGTAATTGCCCCATCCAATTCAGCATAAGTACATATTTGGTCCATAAAATGATAGGCCGGTTTAGTGGAAAAGTTCTTCGCAGATTCTTCAAACTGTGATAAAAGATTCATATTTCTCCCCCTAAGTTGAATGAATACTCATTCACAAAATTGTTACAATTTTCTAAATATATTATATTAAAAGAAAGTAATCTATTCAAGTATAATACTAAAAATTCACACAAAAATGAAAACACAGCGCAATAAACGCTGTGCCCTGGTCTTAGTATAGTAAGTTTAAAAACTCATCTTTCGTAACACTTCCAAAGTAATGGGTTGTATCAATATCTGCAAGCGCCTTGTCAATTTCATTTTTTCCATAGCGAGTGCCTATTAACTTCTCCTCAATTTCACTTACCTCACCAACACCAAAAAAGTCACCGTAGATTTTACAATTTTCAATGACACCTTTATTAACTTCAAGGCGGACATCAATGGAGCCTACTGGGAAGCGGTGAGAGTGCTGTAGATTGAACTTAGGTGATTTCCCATAGTTCCATTCCCAGTTTTGATAGCGTTCTTTTGATAGCTGGTAAATCTTTTCCCAATCCTCGTCCGTCAAAACATATTCTGGTATTTCATCTTGCCCTTCAAAAATATTCTTTAACAATAAAGACCGGAATTCATCAATTTCCACCTTTTCAGTAAGAAACTCAGAAATATTGGCAACCCGGCTGCGGACTGATTTAATTCCTTTTGATTCGATTTTATCTTTTTTTACTTTTAAAGCTGATACTACATTTTCGATTTCTGAATTAAGCATCAATGTACCATGGCTAAACATTCTGCCCTTTGTTGAAAATTGGGCATTACCAGAGATTTTTCGACCTCCAACCTCTAAATCATTTCTGCCACTTAATTCCGCATTTACTCCTAATTTTTTCAATGCTGCCACGACCGGTTCTGTGAATTTACGGAAGTTGTGAAAACTTTCCCCGTCATCCTTGGTAATAAAACTAAAGTTTAAATTTCCAAGATCATGATAAACCGCTCCACCGCCTGAAAGCCTGCGGACCACTTTTATTCCATTTCCTCCCACATACTCCGTATTAATTTCTTCAATAGTATTTTGATTCTTTCCAATTATGATAGAAGGTTCATTTATGTAAAATAATAAATACGTTTCATTAATATCAAGATTCTTCAGTGCGTACTCTTCGATTGCCAAATTTATCTGCGGATCGGTGATCCCTTTATTATCGATGAATAACATAGTTTACTTCCCCTTTTTATAGTGAAATAGATTGAAATTCTTCTGCAAGTATGATTATACCAGTAAATTCACTGGCAGCCTCGGTGATTAACTCAGTTATTGAGCCATAATGCGGCAAATGGGTAAGAATTAATTGCTTAACATCAGCTTTTTGAGCAAATTTTCCAGCGTCGATACTATTCATATGTCCTGCAGACTTACCGTTTTGATGTCCGTAAAGGTTGCACTCACACAATAATACATCCGCATTCCGACTAAACTCGATAAATTCTTCCTTAAAGGAGCTGTCAGCAGTGTAGACGATTGCTTTTCCATTTGCCTCTATTCTCATTGCATAACAAGGGACTGGATGGTCTGTTTTTAGAAATGAAACCTGAAATGGACCAACTGTGAGAATATCACTAGGATTATAGGCTACTCCTTTTGTAATCTCTTTATAGGTTAATTTGCTAAATTCATATGGATCCATATCATGACCATATAGAGTTAGTGTTGGGGTCTTCTTTCCTAAAAACCCTTGGATTAATCTCGCATGCTGCAAAACACCAATATCTGCAATGTGATCGGGGTGATAATGCGAAAGTAAAACAGCATCCAGTTCTTCGGGCTGGATAATATTTTGGAGCTTAGAAAGTACCCCGCTTCCACAATCGATTAATAGACGAAATCCCTCATGTTCAAGTAAATAACCCGAGCTAGCCGCATTCAGTTTCGGATATCCACCCCAAAAACCAATAACCGTAAGTTTCAAATTAAACTCCTCCAATTCAATGTTTATATTTCTAATATACTCAAAAAATGATTTCTTTTCAGTATAGTACAAAAAACCAGCCGCATTTTTTTCACGGCTGGTTTTTCATTAATTATTCATTCATTTGATGTTTATATTTGTGATTTAATCTTATTGTAAAGTAAGCAATGGTTCCTACAGAGAAAATAAGCATAAAGCCTATTAGAATTATGAGATTTTGCCACATGAAACTGTAATCGCCACTTGAAATAACAGCCTTAAAGCCTTGAACCGAATAGCTCATCGGCAGATAGGCATTGAAATGCTGTAAGAAGTTCGGGATTAACTCAAGCGGGAATGTTCCGGCGCTGGTAGTTAATTGTAAAATCAAGATAATAATCGCAATAAAGCGGCCAGCCTCGGCAAATACAGAGACAAGGAGCTGAATTAACGCGATAAACGTTAAGCTTGTTATTATTGAAAAAAGAATAAATTTTGGTACGCTTTGTACATCTAGACCTAATCCTCCAAGGAGAATCACATCTGCCAATAAAGCTTGGAAAATTCCAATCCCAGCCATGATTGAAAACTTACTAGAAAACCAGTTAAATCCATTGGCCGGAGCAATCGCTGTATCACGAAGTGGAAAGACAATTGAGAGAAGAAGTGCACCTACAAACAAGCCTAGCGATAGGAAATATGGTGTAAATCCCGTTCCATAGTTTGGCACATGATTAATTTTCTCACTATCGAGCTTTACCGGATCTGCCATCATATTATAAGTCTTTTCATTTGAGTGAACCTTTGCAACTTCCTTTCCACCTTTTGATAGTTTATCTGCTAATTCCTTGGCCCCATTAGAAAGTTTCGATGTACCGTCTTTTAACTGCCCGGAACCATCTGACAATTGTCCCGTTCCAGATGTTAGGGCAGACGCACCCGCTGTTAATTGATTCATACCATTTGTAAGATCCGCGGCCCCTTTTTTCAGATTTCCCGAACCTGATGCTAATTGTCCGGTTCCTGTGGAAATTTTATCAGCACCATCTGCCAACTGACTTATTCCTTCAGAAAGATTGTTGGTGCCATCTGTTAATTTTGATGAACCTGCATATAAATCATGGATCCCTTTTTGCAATTCCTGCTGACCGCCATTAACTTTGCCAATGCCGGCAATTAATTGATCAAAATAAGGGGTTGTTTGAGCTTTTATTTTATCCTCTAAGCCCTTCGATGAACCTGCTAATTTTCCATCTACCCCTGTTTTGAATTGGTTAAAACCAGCCTCCATTTTAGGGTTAAGTTCTGATAAAATTTGCTGCTCTAACTGTTCTTTCGTTGGTGCATTTTTTTTCTCATTAGCCATTATTCCTTGAACCAGTGCTGGATCCACTTTGTTCTCAATTAAGGTTTGGGCTAGTTTCTGCATTTTCTCTGTTTGTTGCGTTATTGTTTGATCCGCAATTTGGGTTGCTAATGTGTTAGTTAACTGTGATTGAAATTGATCAATACCCGAATTAAGTTCTCCAACACTTCCAGTCAATTCTTTTTCAATTCCTGCAGCAATCCCTGCGGGAAGGTCACGTTTTAATTGTTCTGCACCTGCAGATACCTCCTTCGTTCCATCAATAAGCAACAGAAGATTGGCATCAGCTTTGGCTAGCCCTTTTTTCAACTCAGTCGATCCTCTGGCTACTTGTTTAGAGCCGGAAGTTGCTGCCTTCACACCATTGTCGAATTCAATCGACTTTTTGGCTAAAGTAGAAAGTCCGTTATACAAATCCTTCGATCCAACTGCAAGCTTATTAGATCCGGCATCAGCAGCTTTCATTCCATCGTTAAATTCACTTGTTTTTTCAGCAAGGGTTGCTAGCCCATCATTTAAATCCATTGAGCCCTTTTCAAGGTCAACAGAACCATCACTTAACTGGACTGCACCATCGCTCGCCTTTACAACACCATCGGCAAGCTCACTGATTTTATCAAACATGGTTTCAGCATAAGTTTCAGTTACCTTTTCAGCAACAGCTGTTTTGATTTTTTCTGCAGCCGTGGCGCCGATTTGCGCAGATAAGAAGTTATAACTTTCATTAGGTGTATAAACCAATTCCAGCTTTTCCGGTTGCTCATCCAATAAAGTTGTCGCATTTTTTGAAAAATCCTTGGGGATTTCGATGACCATATAATATTTCTGTTCTTTTAAGTTATCGTAGCCCTCTTTTTTACCGACAAACTCAAACCCAAATTGTTTATTTTTCTTTAGCTTAGATACTAAATCATCACCAAGCTTCAAATGGGTCCCATCGAGCGTTGCACCCGCATCTTCGTTGACAACGGCAACTGGAAGTTCATCAAGTTTTGCGTATGGATCCCAGAATGCCCATAAAAACATTCCTGCATATAATACGGGGACAAACATGACAGCAATAATTGGGATTAACACTTTTTTATTTCTTACAATAGCAAGGAGCTCTTCCTTAAATAGCATGTTTTTCACTTATGACCCTCCTTTTAAATTTATGACTATTTTGTTCATTTAGTCATTTTTGTTTAAAAAATTAGGACTATCCCATAGACAACCCTAAAATTGACTATTACCCTACCTAATAAATTATGACCACTTGAACAATTCGGTCATTTAATACTTTTAGAGTATACAATGATTCCTGCCTGATTGCAAGCAGAAAAAAGGAGCTGTTATCAATGAACAGCTCCTTTTGAAAAATCTTTTCTTGTTAAAAACTCCAGGACGTCTTTGACAGCTGCCTCTCCTTGATCAATACAATCCGGAAGTCCAACACCACCATAAGAAGAACCTGCTAAAAATACACCAGGTAGATCCGTTTTCATATGCTTTAAAATGTCAGCTAAACGTTGTTTATGTCCCACTGTATATTGGGGCATTGAATTTTTCCAACGTGAAATGATTGCAAAATCCGGATTCATTGTGATGTCCATCGTTTTCTTCAAGTCATCTAGTACAATCTTAATAATTCTGTCATCAGAGAGGTCAACGATGGTTTCATCTCCAGACCTCCCAACATAGCAGCGGAGTAATACTTTCCCTTTTGGAGTTGAATGATCCCACTTTTTATGTGTCCAAGTACATGCAGTGATCGAATAATCACTATTTCTAGAAACAACAAAACCTGTTCCATCGATGTCATTTTTCACTGCCTCTTCCGGAAATGCTAAAGCTACTGTTGCTACTGAGGTAGAAGGGACTAATTTCAAGGGATCAAAAAAACTATACTCTGCAAACATCGCCTGTGTTATTTTATGAGGAGTCGCTGCAATGACGCTATCTGCCACCATTGTTTCCCCATTATTGAGATAAACTTCATACTTATTCTCAACTTTGGTGATTTTGTCTACACGATGTCCTTTTAAAATAGATATTGGATCCAATTTTGCTTCAATGGCTTCTGCAAAGGATTGAAGCCCCGTTTTAAATGTTAAGAAAGCGCCTTTAGCTTTTTCCTTACTTACAGGTTTGCTGGGTTGGGCAGGGGTAGATTTTTTCATGCCAATGATCAGGCTTCTATATTTCTGTTCTACCTCATAGAATTGCGGGAAAGTAGACATGAGGCTTAATTGATCTATATCACCGGCATAAATCCCAGATAATAATGGTTCAATTAAATTTTCGACAACCTCATCGCCTAGTCTTCTTCTGAAGAATTCGCCTAATGATTGGTCTCTTCCGCTTTCGGACCGAGGTAAAAGGAAATCTGCCGCAGCTCTTAGTTTACCAGGAATAGAAAAAAGACCTGTTGTGAGAAAAGGTCCTACTTCCGTTGGAATTCCCATGATCGAACCACCGGGCATTGAGTGAAGTTTCTCGTTAACTAAAACGAATGATTTTCCCGTGGAATTATGGACTAATTGATCATCCATCCCTACTTCCGCAGCTAACCTGGAAATACTTGTCTTTCGTGCTAAAAATGAATCCGGGCCTCTCTCAATCGTATAACCATCCCTGACAACGGTTTGCATTTTGCCACCGAGACGGTGTGATGCTTCGATGAGTTTAATTTCATACGGGAGATTATGGTCTTGAATTGCTTTTTGAAGATAAAAAGCTGATGTGAGCCCAGCAATTCCTCCCCCAATGATAATAATCTTTTGTTTTTCTTCTGCCACGGTACTCACCTTCTTCCACTAATCTGAATCTTATTCAGCTGTCATTTTAAGAACAACTATCGACAATGCATCAATAAATTCTTCCTTTGCATTCGGCATTTCCGGTCGATAATAGCTTACACCTAATTCTTCCGTCACTTTTCTACATTCATAATCATTATCATAAAGCACTTCAAGGTGTTCAGATACAAACCCTACAGGTGCATAAACAAATGCCTTATAATGATGCTCTTTATATAAATCCCTTGTTAAATCCTGAACATCTGGGCCCAGCCAAGGCTCAGGAGTTTGCCCAGCACTTTGCCACCCAACAACGTATTTTTTTACCCCAGCCTGTTCAGCAATTAAGTCAGCTGTTTCTTTCAGTTGACTCGGATATGGATCCCCAAACTGCAAAATTTTCTCTGGCAGACTATGCGCTGAAACGATGAGAACTGCATCATCCTTTTCTTCTTCAGGCATTTGGTCAAAGATTTTTTTAATCTTTCCTGCCCAATAATCGATAAACTGTGGTTCCTGATACCAGCTTTCAATTGTTCTTATCTTTAGCCCGCCTAATTTTTCTGCTTCTTCTTGGGCTCTTCCATTATAGGATTTTATGCTAAAGGTTGAAAAATGCGGAGCAAGAACTATACTTACAGCCTCTTCGATCCCATCAGCATGCATTTGATGAACAGCATCTTCAATAAACGGCTGGATATGTTTTAGACCAAGATACATTTTGAATTCTATATTTTGTTGGATTTTATTTAGATGTTCTTCGAGTTTTTCTGCTTGCTCGAGTGTGATCTTTGCCAAAGGGGAGATCCCGCCAATCGCTTCATATCGACTGCGAAGCTCTTCAATCATTTCTGGAGTTGGCTTCCGGCCGTGGCGAATATGTGTATAGTACCTCTCTAAATCATCTAAGTTATATGGGGTACCATATGCCATTACCAGCAGACCCATTTTCTTTTTTGTCATGTCCGCACCTCATTTTAAAGTCTCTTCGCTTTTCCGTATTCAATGTTGGACGACTGATTAGGTTTGGGGCCAATAAAAGCTGGAGTGCTCTTAATGACCCAATATCAAGCAGCCCATATTATTGTGCCAAAAAATTGGACTGCTTACCAATTTAAAGACTTAAGATGGAAACTTAACGACTGAGTTTTGATGCTGAATACTCATGGACAAATGAAGTTAATTTTTTCAACGTTTCTGGGTTAACTGAAGGGAATACACCGTGACCCAAATTAAAGATGTAACCATCTTGTGCCATTCCTTGGTCTAATATTGCTTTCGCTCTTTCTTCGATTACTTCCCATGGAGCTAACAAAATAGCCGGGTCAAGATTGCCTTGAACGGTTTTATGAATGCCCATTTCCCTTGCCTCGTGAATTGGCAAGCGCCAATCTAAACCTACAACATCAATTGGCAGGTCATTCCATTCTAATGCAAGATGGCTAGCACCAACTCCGAACATAATTAACGGAACATTTTCCTCTTTTAATGAAGTAAAGATACGATTCATGACAGGCTTAATGAAATAACGATAATCCTCTACATTGAGTGCTCCCACCCATGAATCAAAAATCTGGATGGCCCTTGCACCAGCTTTAATTTGCGACTTTACATATGTAATGATCATGTCCGCAAGTTTTTCCATAAGTGCAAACCATGCCTTTGGCTCGGTGTACATAAACGCTTTGGTCTTATTATAGTTTTTAGAAGGGCCGCCTTCGATCATATAACTTGCCAAAGTAAATGGTGCACCAGAAAAGCCGATTAATGGCACGGATAATTGCTCTTGGGTTAATAATTTAATTGTGTCCAATACATAAGGAACATCTTCTTCTGGATTAATTTCGCCTAGCTTTTCAACATCTGCTAAAGAACGGATCGGATTGTCAATAACTGGTCCAATCCCACCTTTTATTTCTACCTCCATACCAATCGCTGGCAGGGGTGTCATTATATCTTTATATAAAATGGCTGCATCGACGTTATATTGTTCAACAGGCAAGCGCGTTACATACGCACAAAGCTCAGGCTGGTGAGTGATTTCAAATAAGGAATACTTTTCTTTAATCTCTCTGTACTCTGGTTGTGAACGACCAGCTTGGCGCATATACCATACAGGTACATGGTCAGTTTTCTCACCTCTGGCTGCTTTTAAAAATGTTTCATTAATCGGTCTTGTCATTAGGGTAGTCCACCTTTCAAAAACATGTCTGTTGTCCATTTTAATATATATAGCATGAATTTAAAACTTACTGATTCTTTCTAAACTGTATTTACTATATCTATTAATCCTATTTGTGTATAGATAACGCTATTAACTGTCAAAAAAAAGTCGTTTTTATGTTTTAAAATTCGTTAAATCTGCAGGCTTACTTCCCAATATTTTTTTCACTTTCAGCTCTCACCACTTGATGCAATTTTCATATTCTGTATTACATCCAACAGGGCTATAGCCCCCCTGGGTGAAAGAAAGGAGGAAATTGTATGATTGTCGAGCTTACTGCTCTTCATTGGATATATGTGACCTTTATTGTTCTTATTATTGGGTTTATGGTAATGAGAAGGGACACATCCATTGTTTGTATCGTAGGTATTTTCCTAATTGCTATCACAGCAACCGGTTCGTTAAGTCATTCGATAAGTAGTATTTTCAACAGTTTCAGTTATGCCATTACAGAATTATTATCTACTATTCTTGTTATTTCAATAATTGTAGCGATGAGCAATACATTAACGGTAACCGGAATTAATGATGTCATGATTTCACCTTTTCGAAAACTTATTCGTAACCCAACTCTCGCCTATTGGACAATAGGAATTCTAATGATGATTATTTCCTGGTTCTTCTGGCCTTCCCCTGCTGTTGCACTTTTAGGTGCCGTCCTTCTTCCAGTTGCGATTCGAGCAGGACTTCCTGCCCTTGGTGTTGCCATGGCAATGAACTTGTTTGGTCATGGAATCGCTTTATCGGGTGACTTTGTGATTCAGGCTGCCCCTAAGCTTACCTCTGATGCAGCAGGTATTCCAATTCAAGATGTCATTAATGCCAGCATTCCATTAGTATTTATTATGGGTCTTGTTACAACCGTTACGGCATTCTACTTCTTACGAAGGGATATGAAGCGTGGTGTTCTAACCACTACAACTTCTGTCAACTCGGATTCGCCTTCGAGCAGCACTGACCATCCTGCGCTTTTATCACTTGCTCAAAAACGCTTCTTTGCTATATTAGTACCATTATTATTTGCTGCAGATGTTGCCGCCATGTCAATCCTTGATTTAGCAGGTGGTGATGCCACAGCATTAATTGGTGGTACCTCCATTCTTATTCTTCTGTTAATCACTTTAACGAGCCATAAAAATAAAGGCTTAGAAAAAACAACCCAATATTTAATAGAAGGATTCCAATTTGGTTTTAAAGTTTTTGGTCCTGTTATTCCAATTGCCGCGTTCTTCTATTTGGGTGACGCCGGATTTGGGAAAATCATTGGTGACTTTTTACCGAAGGCTTCCCAAGGGATTGTCAATGATTTAGGCGTTGCTCTCGCGAATATCGTTCCGTTAAGCAAAGAAGTTGGGGCGATTACCCTAACTACTGTAGGTGCCATCACTGGTCTGGATGGTTCAGGCTTTTCAGGCATATCGCTTGCTGGATCCGTTGCCAGCCTATTTGCTGTGGCTATAGGTAAAGGTGCTGCCACATTGACTGCACTCGGGCAAATCGCTGCTATATGGGTAGGCGGCGGAACACTTGTACCATGGGCGTTAATCCCGGCTGCCGCTATCTGTAATGTTGATCCATTTGAACTAGCCAGAAGAAACCTCCTACCAGTTGTGATCGGTCTCGTCGTGACAACGATTGCAGCAATGTTTCTCATTTAATCCAAGTAAAGAGGCTGATCCAGTGATCAGCCTCTTTACTTATTTTATACGTTTTTTTAAATAGGTATATATTTGAATCCAAATCACTACCCAAAGATAACCTAAGGCATAGCCTCCAAGGACATCGGAAGGATAATGAACATGTAAAATAATTCGGCTAGCACCTATTAATAATAGTAAGATGGTTGTAATTGCAGCAATGGTTATTTTTCCTGCCTTTGATTTTGTTCCCTCAATTAAAAGATACGCAATCATAAAATAAACAATCATCCCTACCATGGCATGACCGCTCGGAAAACTGTAGCTTTTCACATTGACAAGATGTTCAAGGTCTGGCCTAGGTCGCTCAAAAAGATCTTTTAAAAGCTTACTAATTTCATTACCTAATGCTATTGATAAAGCCAGAACGGCAGCACCAATATAGCTCCTTTTTTTTAGTAGTAACCAGGCTAACGCTAGCAAGGCCACAACCCCAATCCCTTTTTTATCTCCCATTTCTGTTAGTTGAATAAAAAAAGGAATGATTGTCTCAGGTACATGTGAGAATAGCCCTGCTATCTTTTCATCAATCCAAAATTGGCTGTGGATTCCGACTTTGATTGTAGTAAATAAGGCAATTAATACAGCAATAAACATAAAAATAAAAGAAGGATTCCACCTGTTTTGATTTTTCCCCATTCCCCAAACCCTTTCCTGCATCTATCTAGTAGAAATTCTAATAAAAGTATAATGAATAGGAATATAAAAATCTACTTTATAGGATAAAAGTGATAAAATAGTTTGAAAATACATTCTTTATTTCTGATACGTTTGGGGGAATCGATTTGTTAAACAAGCTGTTTGCTGCTTTAGAAGGGTCATATGAAGAAATGGTTGCCTTACGCCGTTATATGCACCAGCATCCAGAGTTATCTTTTAAGGAATATAATACAGCAAAATTCATTCAATCCTTTTATGAGAAGCTCCAAATTGAAGTAAGAGTTAACGTGGGTGGTAATGGTGTAGTTGCTAAGGTTTATGGAAAGAAGCCTGGTAAAACGGTTGCATTACGCGCTGATTTTGATGCATTACCCATTCAGGATGAAAAGGAAGTTCCATACAAATCCTTAGTTCCAGGAGTGATGCATGCTTGTGGACATGATGGTCATACAGCTACTCTCCTCGTCCTTGCAAAAACAATCAACGATTTAAAAGAGGAATTGGAAGGCACATATGTTTTTATCCATCAACACGCTGAGGAGTATGCTCCTGGTGGTGCGATTTCAATGATTGAAGATGGATGTTTAGATGGTGTTGATGTGATTTTTGGTACTCATTTATGGGCAAGTGAACCGACGGGAACCATCCAATATCGAACCGGACCAATCATGGCGGCGGCTGACCGCTTTGAAATTGACATCCAGGGTAAAGGCGGTCATGGTGCCCAGCCACATAAAACGGTAGATGCCATCGTAATTGCTTCTCAGCTTGTTTTAAATCTACAGCAAATTGTCAGTCGCAGGATTAATCCGATTGATTCCGCTGTTGTCACCATTGGCTCTTTCACGGCACAGAATGCCTTCAACGTAATAGCTGACAAAGCGCATCTCATTGGCACTGTGCGGACTTTTAATGATAGCGTCCGTCAATTTATCGAGGATGAAATGGAAAGAATTATTGCTGGTACATGCTCTATGTCAGGCAGTTCGTATGAATTTAGGTTTGATCGGGGCTACCCTGCGGTGGTCAATCATGAGAAAGAAACCGTTTATTTGACTTCCTGTGCACAGAAGGTCGCAGAAGTAACCACTATCGAAGAAAGCGAGCCGCAAATGGGCGGTGAAGATTTCTCCTATTATTTGCAAAACGTGCCAGGTACATTCTTCTTCACTGGAGCAAAGCCGGTAGGCAGCGAAACTGGATACCCTCATCATCACCCCAAATTTGATATTGATGAAAAGGCAATGTTAATTGCAGCGAAAACATTGGGTGTGGCCGCAATAAGTATTCATGGTAATGATTAAGGAAAATCCCCTGCACTCAAATTGAGTCAGGGGATTTTTGCAGTAGTCTTAATCGATAGGCATTCATAGCTGTTTCTCCTAAATGCTTAAGGAGATTGTGATTGGCATAAGCACCGACAAAAGCTCCAATGCCCGGGACTAGTTGGAGCATTTTAGCTAAGTCGATATAATCCCGATACTCCTGCTGAAACTTGCGCCAATCCATTTCCACAAGAACCCGCTTTCGATTCTCCCAGTTTTCAATTTCATCTAGTGTACTCTTACGGATGTCCTCACTTGAAAATGCAAGCTGAAAAACATGAAGAATAAAAAGTCTTTCTGCATATTCCTTTGTACTAAACCCATAGATGGATGCTGCTTCAAATAGAAATTTCATCTTAATGGAAAGCAGTAACGGAAAGTCAGCTAGTCCAAGCAAAATACCACCAGCCCCAGTCCCCGCACCTTCAATCATCGCTGTCTTTTGAAAAGAAGCAATTTTTATAACTGCTAACTCATCTCTTTCTGCAAGCGTTAAGCCACGTGCCTGATCTTTACTGGTTGTCACCTGCGAGCCGAATAACGTTGCTTTTACCATTGCTTTGATACTTTCTGTCATTACCTCATGAACCTTTTCAGGAATTAATTCATTTATTTTCCCTTGAGCTTTTTTCGATAATCGGTTCATCATCCCTGAACGTCTCGTTAATTTTCGTTTCCACTCTTCGACTTCCTCAAAAACCTTTAATTCATACTCGTTCATTGGCAACCCCTCCACAATAATAATATGCATACATTCGAAGTTCTCCGCCCAATAGTTTCACAAAAATCCCCTTTTATGATTTAAAAGGGGATTTCCGATTATGATTTCAATCGTTTACTAGCGTAAAAATAAACAAAAACATAGCTAAAAACAAGTCCAGCACCTAAAGATAGCAACGATATGAACAAATCACCTTTAAACAATATAAATAATGAAAAGATGACTGTTTGGATCACTAAAATGGTCATTAATAAATAGTAAAATGCTCCTGTTTTATATTTTTGTTCCACAGGATATAAGTCTACCCATAGTTTATTTTGATGATGATTCCAAAGTGGAAGAAGCTGAAAACCCGTTAAATATAAGAATAAAATTCCAAGTAAAATTTGACCTAACCCAAAAGAAATAAAATAAATCGCAAGTGCACCAATTACTGTTAAGCGCGTAAAGAGTCCTAGATAATCAGATGACCGTAAAAAGGCTCTCGAAAACAAATAATGATAGGTCTTATCGCGGGAAAAGGCAATTCGGTTAATGAATATATCTAACCATTTTCTTCTTTTTACCGTATCCCTTAATTTTGGCACGTCTGTAAACATATTTGCCAGCCGGTAAAAGGACGCCATCCTTTTCTCTTCTTGATTAATTAATAAATCCCATTTAAGGCCCATTTTCTTAGTTTGAACATAAAAGTAAAAGTAATAAAAAATACAAACTACAACAATTAGCAATAGGATAAAAATACTCGCATGTTTAAATAACAAATATGTAAAAGTTGCATTTATTAAATAGCGAACAAAGATATCCCATCTATGGATAGAAGATTGTACGAAAAAGTCAATTCTCCAGCTAGTCGCTAAATTCCAAGCCTTTAAGGCCAAAAGTATAACTAGAAAGGGGATAAATGAACGGAAGCCATTACTACTTATTTGGGCATACATTGGCATCAATACTGCCAACAACATAAGGAGAAGATACCCTTGAAAAACAAGACTCGTTCCTCCTGAACGAAGAAAATACCCTTTTAATTTTTCCTCAAGCGGGAGTATAAACACCTGATCGGCTTCAAGCAGGAAATTGTAAACTGGACTATAGGTTAACAAGATACCTATCAATACAGCGATAATTATTTCTGCAGGAAAACCATCTGTAAGAGTTTCAATCCACTTTTGATAATAAAATGAGGCCGTTCCAATTAAAAACAATAAAACAACGACCAGATGCCCATTGAAAATATAGCGTAAATACCTGCCTAAATCTTTAATACGACCGCTAGCTCGGTCTTTCCAAAGCTTTTTTTCATCAAACATAATTTTCTTCCTTTGTTAATTGAATATACAAATCATCTAAAGAAGCAGCTGGCATGGAAAATTGCTCCCTCAACTCCTCAAGCGTCCCTTTTGCACGTATTTTTCCTTCATGCAAAATCACAAATCGATTACAATACTTTTCCGCAGTGGCCAAAATATGAGTGGACATTAAAATACCTGCACCGTTATCTTTCACTTTTTTCATTAAATCAAGTAGGGATTGAATACCCAGTGGATCAAGACCAACAAAAGGTTCATCAACAATATATAGAGACGGCTGAATTAAAAATGCACACATAATCATTACCTTTTGTTTCATGCCTTTAGAAAAATGGGCAGGAAACCACTTTAAACGCTTTTCCATACGAAATTCTGTCAGCAATGATGTAATACGCTCTTTATAAGTAGCCTCGTCAAGACCGTACGCCATTGCCGTAAGTTTCAAATGCTCCTCAAGGGTCAATTCTTCATATAAAACCGGGGTTTCTGGAACAAACGTAAACATTTTACGATAAGCTTCTTTATTTTCTGTAAAGGTTTGTCCATTTATTTTTACTGCACCACGGTGTGGTTCCATTAATCCAATAATGTGTTTTATGGTTGTACTTTTGCCCGCCCCATTTAATCCAATAAGGCCGACAATTTCTTTTTCCTTTACTTCAAAGGAAACATCTTTTAAGACAGGGTTTCGTGTATATCCCCCGACAAGATTTTCAATCATTAATAAAGACATTTGCAACGTCCTTCCTAAGCACGATTATTTTATTATTTTAACAAATTGTCCTTGATAAAAATAGAAATTCAAATTTTTATCTTTTTTTTGTATATTTCTTTTCACATCGGACATCATAATATTCGAAGGGGAAATAACTTACTTCGATGAAGCGATTCATCAAAACTTGAGATGAGGTGTCTGTCAAAGACAATTTACATTTCAAATAAGTGAGCTTCCAATTCGTTTCAGATAAGGGGATGGTTGTTTTGTACCAAGTGCACAGTAACCATTTTGAGTTCTAGTAACACCAAGTAACTGTTTATCTTAAAAAAATAAACATTAAATGAGGTGTTTACCGCAGATCGCTACCTGTTTTTATAAGTTGGGAAAACATATAAAAACACTATAGGGGATGGTCAGCTTGAACAATAATGTCTCTTTATAAAAAACACTCTATGAAAAATGAGGTGTTTATCAAAGAACACTCCTATTGAACGTACCTTTTGAAGCAATTCCCCTTCGAGAGGGCAGGATTCCACGCGGATCCTGCCTTTTTCTTTTTGGAGTTTGTATGGTAAAATAATACAAACCAATTAGAAGGGATCGTGTATGTAATGAGCGATTGTATTTTTTGTAAAATTGTTAATGGAGAAATTCCATCCGCAAAAGTTTTTGAGAATGAGCATGTATTAGCCTTTTTGGATATTACACAGGTAACTAAAGGACATACATTAGTTATTCCGAAAATACATAAGGAAAACTTATTTGAACTAACTCCAGAAATTGCCAGAAACCTTTTTGAAGTGGTCCCTGCCATTGCGAATGCCTTAAAAAAAGAATTTGAACCAATTGGATTAAATACGCTAAATAATAATGGTGAACATGCCGGTCAATCCGTATTTCATTATCATATGCATTTACTTCCGCGTTATGGAAAAGGGGACGGATTTGGAGCTGTATGGAAAAGTAATCAAAGTGAATATACTTTCCCAATGTTAGAAGAAATGGCTGCAAATATTAATAATCAAGTGTAAAACTAAGGTATTTTTAATTGTCTGAAAATTATATCTTTATTATTATTATATAATTATGTTATAATGAGAGCAGGTTTTTCGCTGCAGGCGACTAGAGCACTGCAGGAGGAACAAATAGATTAGTATAGCAGAGGAGAGAAGAGAAATGAATACGAAGAACATTGTAATTTTAGCACTATTAGCGGGGATTGGGGTGGTCTTGCATACGGTAATGCCAAGTTTTCTTGGAATTAAACCTGACATGATGCTTGCTATGATGTTTTTGGGAATAATCCTTATTCCTGAGATAAAGAGTGTCTTGCTCTTGTCCATTGTGACTGGAGTATTGTCTGCATTAACAACTGGATTTCCAGGTGGACAAATTCCTAATATCATTGATAAGCCCATCACTGCTTTGGTCTTCCTCGGTTTATTTTTATCCTTAAAAAAATACCGAAACTCTATTGTAAGTGTTGCCGTCTTAACTGCGGTTGGAACTGCTGTTTCAGGGACAATCTTTTTAACATCAGCATTCTATCTTGTAGGCTTACCTATGTCTTTTACCGCACTATTTGCAGCAGGTGTTTTGCCCGCCATTGCACTCAATACCGTTACAATGGTTATTTTGTATCCAGTAGCTCAATCAATTGTTAAGCGAACTAAATTAACAACACCTTCCGTCATTCAAAAATAATGAACGGGATCCTTTTTAAGAAAAGAACCCAGAGGGGTTCTTTTCTTAATATACTTTCTATAAAAAATAGGTGATCATTACAGCAATTACCAGACAAATCCCTCCACCTCCAGCTAATGCAAATGTTCTTTTCTTTAATATTTGTTTAGGTGGATATACACCGGGGCTTGTTAATCTTAAAAAATATTTAATTGCTCCTAATAAAAAGATCGCACCAAAAATTAAAAAAAGGGTTGCAGCAAGCTTCATCTATCTTATCCCCCTATTTAGTTTCAAAAATTCTACCATTTGTTGTAACTATTTATATGTTTAGGCGTCCATTCCTATGAACAGGGTCTAATAAGTTAATAAAGGGATGACTGGAAACTGTTCTTTAAACAAAATTTTAGAGTGAATTTTCTAAATGTTGCTATTTTTCGGTGGATCTAGTCAAAACATATGATTCTTTTCAACAATATGCATATTTTTTTAAAATTCAATAGGATATTATTCTAATTTTTAAAAATTTTGTGAATTTATACTTTATTAATTTTTACTTTATTGGCATAATGAAAATAGAGAAATATAAAGTGGGTGAAAATGGGGATGACTGAAAAACAATATTCAATGAAGGAAGCGATGATTTTTACTCAGAGAGTTGCACAATTAAGTAAAGCCTTGTGGAAATCGATTGAGAAAGATTGGCAGCAATGGATAAAGCCTTTTGATTTAAATATTAATGAACATCATATTCTATGGATTGCTTACCATTTAAATGGGGCTTCTATATCGGATGTGGCCAAGTTCGGGGTTATGCATGTTTCAACAGCATTTAACTTTTCGAAAAAGTTAGAAGAACGAGGTTTGCTTCAATTTTCAAAAAAGGAAAATGACAAACGTAATACTTATATCCAGCTTACTGAAAAGGGTGACGAGATTTTACTTCAACTAATGGAAACCTATGAGCCAAATGGCAATGCTGTATTTTCTGGTGCTTTGCCGCTTCGTGACTTATACGGCAAGTTTCCAGAGATTGTTGAAATGATGGCAATCGTCCGAAACATTTATGGGGAAGATTTCATGGAAATCTTTGAACGTTCCTTTCATAATATTGAAAGTAGGTTTGTTGAAGAAGATGGTAAGCTAAGAAAATCAAAAAATACTGAACAAGAACTCGTTTAATATTGTTTTATAAGTACTTTACCATCTCTTGAAAAAGGGGTAAGTAAAGCTTTTGCGTTAAACACGCGTTAATTACTTCTCTTATATTTAGCGTAGATGGTAATGATACAGATAATTCATGAAAAAGCGGATGGAAGTACACATACCCCTCCGCTTTTTGTTCTTCCATTTTTAGGTTCATTTTGTCACATAAAGAATAAAACTTCTCTATTTCCTGTTCGGTAATCCCATTTTCAATTATTAGTTTATATAATTCAAGCTTTGGATCATTAAGCAACTTTAATAATAGCTTTTGATGATATTCAAGCAAGTTTATTCTTTCCAGTAATTCATATTCATTCATCCTATTGCCCTCTTTTCAGAACTTTAACATTTTTATATGTTTATTATTAACCTTTTAAAACATTGGGTAAACCATTTTTAATAATATCAGGTAAAATTTTTAATTAGGTGTTCCAGACAGAATATAAATGGTTAATGCATCCATTAAGAGCCTAACATTCTTCCATTCTTTTTGACTATCTTTTTTGGGTGATTTTTGATATTGTATTAATCATAACACGTACATCAGGGAGGGAATCATTGATGATCTCCATTTTTATTGTCTTCGCTATTTTTATCTTGTTTTATGTAAATAAAATGACCAATTCACTCTGTATCCAAAAAGAAATTCCTGAAGAAAACCAACATAAGGTGTTTCGTACCATAAATATCCTAATTACGATTCTTCTGATCTCTTCATATTTGGAAATTTTATATACATAATCCAATTAGAATGCTTAGCGAGCGAAGGGATTTGTATTCATTAAAAATAGAAGCGATGAGAGCATTTCTCATCGCTTTTAGTTTGGTACTTTTATTAATAAACCCAAGAAGCTCCGATGATAATTAATAAAATGAATAGGACAACCACTAAGGCAAATCCTCCACCGTAACCTGCTCCACCAGACATATATTTACCTCCATTCATAAATGTTTAATTTGGTCTTACCAAATCCAAGAAGCCCCTACAATAATTAATAGTATGAAAAGTACTACAATTAGAGCAAAGCCAGCTCCACTTCCATGGCTCATCGTAATACCTCCTTTTTCATTTACTACGATATACTATTCAAACCGTATTCATTTCGTTTAGGCACTTCCCACTTTTTTTGAAATGATTTTTAGGCTGCCTTTTTTATAAATTTCAAAAAATAAACATCGTTATTATTTTTGCAGTAGTTCCCATTTATGTTATAGTAGAGTTTGTGGACAAGAATTTACTGTTTAGGAGAGATTTCATCATGAAAAAATGGTTATTAGCCCTTTCATTGGCTGGTGGAGTACTTGCATTAACTGCATGTAATCAAAGCGGATCTGATACAGTGGCAGAGAGCAAAGTTGGTAACGTTACGCAAGAAGAACTATACAATACAATGAAGGATAAATACGGGGACCAAGCCCTTCAGCAGCTTGTATATGAAAAAGTTCTATCTAAGAAATACAAGGTTACTGATAAGGAATTAAATGCGAAAATCGACCAATTAAAAACAGATCTTGGTGCAAATTTTGAATCTACGCTTGCACAATATGGTTATAAAAGCGAAGATGACTTGAAGAAAACGATGAAGCTCGGTATGATGCAGGAAAAAGCTGCGATGAAAGGCGTTAAGGTAACTGAAAAGGAATTAAAGGATTACTACGCTACTTATCAACCTGAAATAAAGGCTCGTCATATCCTTGTTGCTGATGAGAAAACAGCAAATGAAGTGAAGAAAAAACTTGATGGTGGAGCAAAATTTGAAGATATGGCAAAACAGTATTCAACAGATGAAGGTTCTAAAGCAAACGGCGGGGACTTAGGCTGGTTTGGAACTGGAAAGATGGATCCTGACTTCGAAAAAGCTGCATATGCTTTAAAAGTCAATGAAATTAGTGCTCCAGTAAAATCACAATTTGGTTATCATATTATCCAATTAACAGATAAAAAAGAGAAAAAACCATACGCAGAAATGAAGAACGAAATTGAAACTCAAGTAAAATCTTCTAAATTAACTACAGAAGAAATTAATAAAGCTATGGAACGTGAACTTAAGGCTGCTGATGTAAAGGTTAGTGATAAAGACTTAAAAGACGCACTTAAACCACAAACAGGAGCAGCAACTGCTGCACAATAAGAAATGAAAAAAGCGGAACGCCTCCTATGGGCGCTTCCGCTTTTCTTATTCACCTGTTGCCTTAAGTTCTTCTTTTAGTTCTTCTTTTAGTTCTTCTTTAAGTTCTTCCTTCAATTCCTTTTCTCTCTCCAGGCGTTTCATATAGATCTCGCCTTCCTGCTCAATGTTTTCCATTTCCATTAGTCGCTCTTCTCTTCCTGTTTTCAGTGCCATTAGTGCACTCACTACAATACCAACCACAACAGCATATACCCAAATAGGAATAGTCAATTTTTCTTGCTCCTTTCTTAGTGGTTGTCCACCATTACTAAATGATATTCCCTTAAAATGAAATTATTCATATTACCTTTTAAAGCAAAAAAAATAACCCAAATGAGGGTTATTTTATTTATGAAAAACTGGCTTATAAAAGGAACGATTATCCAAGGCGAAAATCCGCTCGGTAAATTCACCTGGCTTCACTCTTTCTAATGCACGGTCAAGCATATTCATTTTTGCATCAAGATTATCGATATAATGTAAAATCTCAGCTTCTTTAATCATTGGCGGTTTTGGACTGCCCCATTCTGCTTTTCCATGATGACTTAGAACAAGATGTTGGAGAATAAGGACTTCTTCCCCAGAAATACCGAGTTCTTCAGCTGCTTTGCCTATTTCATTAATCATAATCGTAATATGCCCAAGCAGATTCCCTTCAATCGTGTAGACCGTCGAAATGGGACCGGAAAGTTCCAATACTTTACCCATATCATGTAAAATAACCCCTGCATAGAGTAAATCCTTGTCAAGGCTTGGATAAAGCATGGCAATTGATTTGGCCAGATCAAGCATACTGACAACATGATATGCAAGTCCTGACACAAACTCATGATGATTTTTAGTTGCTGCTGGAAACTCTAAAAAAGCCGCCTGATGCTTCTTAATTAAATGTCGTGTAATTCTTTGGATATTAGGATTTTTCATTTCAAAAATATACTGAGTGAGTTTGCCTGACATTTCTTCTTGGCTTAGTGGAGCGGTCTCCAAGAAGTCATCCAATTTTACGCCATCTGACGGCCCAGTACGGCGAATTTGACGGATTTTAAGCTGACTTTTCCCTCGATAACTATGCACATCACCTTGTATTTTTACAATGCTTTGTGGTGCATAACTCTTTCCATCCTCTTCATTAACATCCCAAAGCTTTGCTTCTATTTCCCCGCTTTTATCTTGGAGAATTAGTGTTAAAAAAGGTTTGCCATTACTTGCAATTCCTTTAGTAGAACTTTTTATTAATAAAAAAAGTTCCACCTGTTCCCCTACTTCATGCTTTAATATTCCTTTACCCATAATTTCACGTCCTTTCCACTAGTAAGAGTATAACATATCCAATTATCACTCTATGAAATTATCTGAACAGCACCTTTTTCTAAAAAAAGAACATTTTCCCTTGGGAAATGTGGAAGCAAATGTTTATGACAAGTGAAAAATAATAGTTGATTTCGCTCCAGCCCTTTTAGTAGTTCTATCACTTTTTCTGTTCTATTTGCATCAAAATTTACAAAACTATCATCAATAATAATTGGGAGCAGATGTTTCTCATATAACGTAACTGCAAAGGCAAGTCGAATGGCTACGTATAATTGTTCCGTTGTAGCTTGGCTTAGTTCATTTGCTTCAAATATAGTACGATCCTTGCGCTCAACTAAAAAACCCGATCCTGTGTCCTGTAAGTGAATCCTATGATAGTTGCCATCAGTGAGAAACATTAAATATTCCTCTGCTTTGGAGAGCATCATTGGTAAATGAATATTTTTATACTTTTCAATCGTATCTGAGAGGATCTCTTGTGCTAAACAATAGACGGACCACTCTTTCGCTGCCTCTTCAAAGTCAAATTTTTTCTGCTTGTAGTGATGGAGAATATCTGAATAAATGCCGCCCTCTTCTAGGACTTGAATTTCATACTTAATGGAAGCTTGTTCTTCCAGAATTTTTTTTAATTTTGCTTGTAATAATTGGACCTCCTGATTACATTCAGTCAGTAATTCATCACTAGGTCGCATTTGGAGGAAGTTTTCCCGTTCCTGTTCAGAGAGAATCGAATATTGTAGTTGGCTCTGCAGTGATTCTAATCTTTCAGTCAGCTTTACTTTCTTTTCTGCCTTTGCTCCAAGTTCATAAAATTGGTGCTCCGTTTCCACCTGTGCAGAAGAGATAAGTTTTTTATATTCTGAATGCAGATGAGACAACTCCTGAGACTTTTGACTTAAATCAGCTTCAAGGTCGGTAAGCTTAGCTAGTCTCTCTTGACTCGTTATTAGCTTGCTATGTTCTTCTTTCAACTTGTTTCGCAATACATAGGCAGCATTATACAAATCTAAACCTTTTTCATTTAAATAAAGCTTCTCAAAATGATGGAGACTCTTTATTATTTTTTCCTGCTGCTGATTTATTTGCTCAATTCTTGAATGTAATTGTTTTTTCTCTCTATAAATCAACTTATAGTGTTCAATTAGTTCAAATGCTTCAAGTAAAAAGGAATTTGCAATATATTCAGGAATCCTTAATTCATTGCTAATTGATAACAGCTTTTCTTTATTTTGAGCTGACTCCAATTCCCATTGTTCAAATTTTGCAATGACCTTTTCATATTGAGCTTGCTGCTGCTTTAACTTCATTTTTACTATTTGCAGTTCTTCTTTCCTCTGGTTATCAAGCTCTAACTGCTCCTCAAGATTTGTTATTTCTATATATTCAGCTGATTGGAGTATTTTCGTTAACTCTTTTTCCTTTTCTCGTAAACCGTTTAATCTTTGATTTAGGTCTACTTCCTTCGATTGCTTCTTCGTTTTAGTCATAAAAATGGCTATTAAAATACACCCTAGTAAACCTAAAGTAACTAAAAACCATTGCTTTGAAAGTATGCCATAAAGTGTTACAGCAGCTAGAATAAACTCAAAAAGATAAAACTGAAGTTTCTTCTGCTTATCTTGCTTTGCTGAAGTAGCTTTATCTCGTTCATTTATCTGTTGATAGAATTCTATTTTGTCTTGTAAGGCCCTTAGTTCTCCTTCAATGCTCTTCTTATCATTTCCCGAAACTAACTTCTCTTCAAGCCGCAACCGTTCCTGTATAGTTAGAACATGTCTCTCTGCTAGTCGGACTTCTTTTTCTATTTCTTCTAAATTGCCTTTTTCTTCTTGATATTGATTTTCTAATTCTTCCTTTACTTCTTCTAGCCTTTGAACTTTCCGAGAAACTACATCAACTTGGTTTTTCATATAAATATTTGTATTAATAGAAAAGATATTTTCCTCATTTAAATTTAAATGAAGCTTTTCTTTAGTTATAGAAAGCTCTTCTTCAATAGCTAAAAGTTTCGTTTCGCATTTCAGTTTCTCCTGCTTTAATTGCTCAAAGAGCGGGACTTGGTCAAGCAGGGAAAGAAGAGCCGGCTCGTTTTTTAGAAAAGAATGGTCTGGCTGAATCATCGCTATTTCTTTTTTTAAAATTCCAATTCTTTCGGTCATACTGTTAATCTCCGCACGATAAGGATGGATGAGTTGATTTATGTTGTCGACCCGTTCAATACCACGTGCCGGAAACCCAATCTCTCCTAGTTCCTTTAGCTCCTTCGATGTCCACTTTTCGTCCTTGACGGTGGATTCGATCCTTTTCCATTCATTTAGTTTTTCAATCATTGTCCCAAGCTCCTGTATAGACCCGTTTATTCCGGTTAGTTCTTCCTGGAGCATCTCTTTCTTTTCTACTAAATTTGAATAATTTTTATTTTTTGCTTCTGCTATTTTCAATTCTTCATTGATTTCATGAAGTGCTTGTAACTTTTCATTTAATAAAGGTTTCTTTCCTGAAGGCTTAAAGCGCGCATCTAACTCTTTTTGCAGGAAACCTTCTGTTTTTGACAACCTTTCAGTTCCTAATGTTCCAGCGGAAAATAGGAATTTCCCTATCTCTTCACTTTTCATTTGATGGATATTTTGCAAACCATGCAAATTAAAAGAAAAAATAGCTTGAAATAAGCTTTTATCAAAGTTTCCAGTTAATTCTTTAAGTAATTCCTCGCCGCCCATCCTACCATTGTCCAAAACGACCTTGACATCGCCGGCAGCTTTTCCTTTAACACGTTCAATCACAGCCCCGCCGTGACTTTCATGATAAATTCTAATTTTTCCGCCGTATTTGGTACTATGTTTTGGCTCATATCGGAGCACTAATGATTGTTGTTTTGTAGGAAAACCGAATAGGATGCCATGGATAAACGCCATAATTGTGGACTTACCAGCTTCATTTTCTCCATAGAAAACTTGAAAATCGTGAAAGTTGGTAATTTGGACATTCTCTAATTGGCCATACCCGTATATGTGTAGTTCGAGGATTTTCAAATCTTCCTCACACCTTCCCTAAGCTTGATAAAGTAATTGTATAAGCAACTTCTCTGCTTTTCCGACTAGTTCTTTTTGCTCTGCAGCAGTAAACTGAGCTAAATATTTTCTCCCTAAATGGTGTTCGTACAATGGAGCCAAAGCATGCTCCACATCGTCATATTGGTCAATGGTATCAAAGAGCTCTGCATAAAAATTAGCGTCCCTTTTCATTTGTTCTTTATCTATTTGCTGACTAACTGTGATGGTTAAGTCGACAATCCAAACAAATGATTCCTCATCTTTTTCATCCTCTAAGAGAAGCTCTAAAAGTTCGGCATCGACGCTTCTTTTTTCCCGTTCATCGTCTAATTGGATATTTTTCAAAACAAGAGATAATAGCGTCCCCTTCTGTTCCTTCCGTACACTATTGATTTGAGTTTGGCATAATTGTAATAGTTCATGAAAACTTCTGGCTGAAGATCCATCAACCACTGCCTCTTCCCAAATAATATCAGCTGTTTCTAAAAAGGTCATTTTCAAATCAAGTTCGGTTAACGAAACATAATAAATTCCTTTTACTCCTGTTTCTTTCTTATTTCTACCTTGGATATTGCCTGGATAAATGATCGGCGGTTTATCAGATAGGATCGTTCTTTTATGGATATGGCCCAATGCCCAATAATCAAAATCTTTTCGAAGCAAATCACTAACTGTAAAAGGAGCATAGTTATCATGCTCAACCCCAGAACTCTCATTTCCATGAAGAATTCCGATATGGAAGTCGGCTCCTTCTTTCTTTATATAATCATCTATTTTTCTATCAAAGACATGTCTCGTCGGATAACTAAAGCCATATAGATGGATGATTTCTCCGCTCTTTGTATGTAAAACTTTGGTTCCTACCTCATTATTAAAAACATGTACATTTGGTGGCATGTCGAGGTGAACCCAGGATCCGTTTAAATGATCATGATTACCATGGACGATATAAACAGGAATTTCTTTTTCTGCAAGCTTTTGCATCTCGGTCCGAAAGCGGGATTGTGCCCGCAAGCTGCGGTCCTCACCATCGAACAAATCGCCTGCTAATATAACGAAGTCAACCTGATGATAAATCGCAGCTGCCGTAACCTTTTTTAAGGCTGTAAACGTACTTTCTTTCACTCGTAAAAAGATGTTATACGGCAAATACTTTAATCCAACCATCGGGCTGTCTAAGTGCAGATCAGCGGCATGAATAAACGATATCTTTTTCATAAAAAATTCCTTTCCTCATCTTTTCTCCATTGTAGCACCTCTGAAATACGAATGCACGTTCTTGTTAATTGTGGGATGAAAAAATAAAGAGCTTTTACCCTGGGGTAATAGCTCAAACTTTTAACCTTGGTAATAGCTCAAACTTTTAACCTTGGTAAAAGCTAAAGTTCACCTTTATTCTTTCTTAGTTAACTGTAATGCTTTTTTAATATCTTTAAAGGAGTTTGACTGTCCATACATTAAGACGCCGCCACGATATACGCGGGCTCCAAATAACGCTAAGAAAATAATAGTTGTTACAAGGATAGCTATTCCTAATAGAGCCTCCCAGACTGGAATTGTCAACATTCCAACACGCAGAAACATGATCATTGGTGTAAAGAACGGTATATATGATGTTATCGTGATGAACGGTGCATCAGGCTTTCCCAAGCCAAACATAGCAATCATAAATCCAGCAACAACGAGCATGGTCATTGGCGTAATCATTTGCTGAACATCTTCAATTCTGCTGACAAGTGACCCGAGAAATGCTGCAAGTGTTGCATAAAGAAAATAGCCTAGAATAAAGAAAATGACCGCGTACACGATCGTATCTCCAGGGATATCACCAAAACCATAAACACCAAAAAAACCTTCTTTTAAAGATTCCATATTTTGTTTAAACGAGAAATAGCCTACAGACAGGAATACAGCAAGTTGTGTCAGGCTTAAAAGACCTATTCCGATTATTTTTGCAAACATTTGCGTAATCGGTGAGACACTTGAGATTAAGATTTCCATTACCCTTGAAGATTTTTCTGTCGCAACTTCCATCGCAATCATATTTGCATACATAATAACTGAAAAATAAATGATAAATAGCAAGACGTAGACAAGACCCCTTGCTTGATCTAATTCCTCCTCAGTTTTTGCGTTCTTCTCAAGAGCAATTTTCTCAAAAGAAACGGGTTCATAAAGCTTTTGAAGCTGGACAGGTGTCAGATTGATATGAGAAGCTGCAAGCATTGTTTTTAATTGCTGGAGGCTCGTTTGAAGATCAGTAAACAAGGCTGAATCAGCAATACTCATGGCTTTAAATTGTGCTTCTGGCAGTTTTTCATCATTGAAACTGAGCAGAAGAATTCCTTGATAATCTCCCTGTTCTACCGCTTTTTCAGCTTCAGCTTCACTGCCCTCGTAAAGAGACAGTTTAATATTTTTATTAATTGATCTAACTTGTTTTTCCAATGGTTTGTATAATTGTCCTGTTTCATCTAAAACAACAACCATTTCTTTCCCATCATTTTTATCAAATATATCAATGATATTTGATAAGTTAGTTAAGACTAAGACGATTACAACCGTTAAAAGGGTTGTGATGATAAAAGATTTTGTTTTTAATTTGTTTATATAAGTATGGAACAAGATAATCCAAAAACTATTCATAAGAGTCACCTACTTTCTCAATAAAAATATCATTTAAAGAAGGCTCTTCAAGAGCAAATTTCCGAATAAACCCTTGATTTACTATCTCCTTAAGAATTTTTTCGGCTATGTACTCTCCTTCAATTTGTAGATGAATTCCTTCCATAGTAGGTTTTGACTTAACAACACCAGGATAACTTTTTAAGGAATCTAACGAAAAATCAGCATGAATAACCAAGTTCTTTTTACCAAACGACCGCTTTATTTCTTTTAATGAACCATGGACCACTGGACTTCCTTTGTGTAAAATGCAAAGATGCTCACACATTTCTTCTACATGTTCCATCCGGTGACTCGAAAACACGATGGTTGCTCCACTTTCTTTTAAGGATAAAACTGATTCCTTCAGCATTTCCACATTTACAGGGTCAAGGCCGCTAAATGGCTCATCGAGAATTAATAATTTCGGTTTATGTACGACAGCAGCAATGAATTGAATTTTTTGTTGGTTCCCCTTGGAAAGTTCTTCGACTTTTTTATTCTCATACTCTTGAATTTTAAATCGCTCAAGCCATGACCTTAATTCTGCAAGTGCCTCCGTCTTTTGCATCCCTCTTAATCTTGCTAAATAGACAATTTGGTCACGTACTTTTAGTTTTGGATACAAGCCTCGCTCCTCCGGAAGATAGCCGACTAAGTGACTCGAAGAATAATCAATCGGCTTCCCGTCCCATGTAATCTTTCCACCGCTAGAATCGAGTAGACCTAAGATCATACGGAATGTCGTTGTTTTTCCTGCTCCATTTGCCCCTAAAAAGCCAAACATTTCTTTCTCGGGTATTTCTAAAGATAAATCGTCAACAGCAGCAAAATCTCCAAACCTTTTCGTAACATGTTCAAGTATCAGACCCATTTCACACACTCCTCTACATTTAATTACGAATATTACATAAAATGGTTTCACTTTCTTTTTGCGCTTTTTTTTTAATTATGTGAAAATATTAAGTAACACTAGTTTATTAAGGGGTTGGTGGAATGAAGACTTATAAATTAACAGCATTTGAAACCAATGGAGAAAAGATTTTAGACGAATCTATTCAGGCTGAACATGATGAGGCTGCAAAAGAATTAGCCGAAAAGATGTTAACTGAAAAAAACTTATTAGAACGTACACATCGCTGCACCTCGCCAAGTGGAAAGTTATTACTGTTTCATTCTTAAAAAGGCTAAAAAACAAAGAAGCCGGGTGGCTTCTTTGTTTACTTTCCTATAAATCTAGGTGGCCTTTTTTCAATAAATGCTCGAATTCCTTCTTGGTGGTCAATCGTTTCACGCATTTTTTGTTGGGAGAGTTTTTCTAATTCTAATATTTTTAGTAAATATGGACGATTCATGTCTGCTAATATTTTTTTTGTTTTTATCATTGCTTGAACCGGTTTGCTTAACCAATCTGCGATTCTAGCATCTAATGTCTCCTGAAGCGTTCCAGTGGCTACCTCTTCAATTAACCCCAACTCCAATGCCTCAGCAGCATTCATCATTTTACCGTCCCAGATTACGTGTTTCGCTTTTGCTTCTCCTAATTTTTTCTCTAAAAAGAAATGGGCACCTCCATCAGGAATCAAACCAATTCCGATAAAATTCATTGCAAACTTACTAGTCTTTTCGGCAATGATAAGGTCTGTAGCTAATGCTAGGCTGAATCCCAAGCCTGCTGCTGCCCCTGATACAGCGCTAATCGTTAATTTTGGCATACTATAAAGAGTAATAATAAGCTCGCTAATGCTATCCATGACTGGATAAAATTCATTTTCATTCATGCTAGAAATCATTGTTTTAATATCACCGCCGGCTGAAAAGGCTCTACCTTTTCCGGTTATTACAACAATATCAATTTCATCGGATTCACTGATTTCTTTAAGCTTGCAGACAAGCCCCCTAATCATATCTGAGTCCATTGCGTTTAAAGCGTCGGGTCTATTCATTTCTAATGTTGCAACACGGCCAGCAATCTTCACATGCACCTTATCGGTAATAAAATTTATCGACATGCCAAACCCTCCCATCCTCTTTCATCAATTCCATTATATAAGGAATTGATGGGATAAATAAATAAAAGTTTTTTAAATATAGTGAATTTTCCACATCTTATTTTTTATTCTTATGCACAGCCAAAAGAACAAAGGAATATCCCTTGTCCTCCTTACTTATGCTTTTCGAATCATATCTTTTTGCACTTGATCCCTTAAAGTCATCTTCAGGAATTTACCAACCGATGTCTTAGGAATTTCATTTAGGAAGAGGATATCATCAGGAATCCACCATTTTGCAAATTGCGGCTTTAAAAAATCCAATAGCTCTTCTTTCGTTGTTTTCCCCTTATATGCCTCTTTTAAAACGACACAGCCTATTGGACGTTCTTGCCATTGCTCATGTGGTACAGCAACAACCGCCGCTTCAAAAACAGCCTCATGTGCCATTAATGCATTTTCTAAATCAACCGAAGATATCCATTCGCCCCCGCTCTTTATTAAGTCCTTTGTGCGGTCGACAATTTTGACAAAACCTTCTTCATCGATTGTAACAACATCCCCAGTATGAAGCCAGCCTTCACGGAAAGCATCCTTTGTCCGTTCATCTTTATAGTATTCAGAAGCAATCCATGGACCCTTGATACACAATTCGCCCATTTCTTTACCATCCCATTTGACCTCTCCATCTTTACCAACCACTTTTAAATCTAAGCCTGGGACAAGAATTCCCTGTTTGGCTCTTATTTCTAGTCTTTCTTCTGCATCTAACTCTTCTTGATAGCTTTTAAAATTTGAAATAACAACTAAGGGACTAGTTTCTGTCATCCCATAGGCATGCATGAATGGGATCTTATGCAGTTGTTCATAGGATTTAATCATTCCTTTAGGTGCTGCAGACCCGCCGCATAATACCCCTCTTAAACTGCTCATATCATAGGATCCTTCATCTAGTTCTTTTAATAATCCAAGCCAAATGGTTGGAACCCCAGCCGTTATTGTTACTCGTTCCTGTTCAATGAGTTCTGCAATCAATTTAGGTGTGAAATATGGGCCTGGCAAAACAAGCGATGTTCCAAACCAGACCGCTGCAAATGGCATCCCCCATGCATTGGCATGAAACATTGGGACCACTGGGAGTGCAATGTCCTTTTCACTTAAAGCTGCGCTGTCGGCAAGTCCAAGAGCCATACTATGTAGAAAGATACCTCGATGTGAATATACCACTCCTTTTGGATTACCAGTAGTAGCCGATGTGTAACACATTCCAGCCGGATCATTTTCATCAATATCATCAGGATATTGGTAAGTAGGATCGGCTTCGGATAATAGACTTTCATAATGATAGACTGGGGAGAGTGTTGTTTTAGGTAGTTCTTTTTCATCGGTCATAATGATAAAAGCTTTAACGGTTTTCAATTCAGAGGCACATTTTTCGAGCAATGGAAGGATGTCTGAATCAACGAGGAGAATCTTATCTTCTGCATGATTGATAATATAGGAAATATGCTGTGGGGAAAGGCGAATGTTTATTGTATGTAAAACAGCCCCCATACACGGAATAGCAAAATAAGCTTCTAGATGGCGGTGATGATTCCATGCCAGTGTTCCGATCCGTTCGCCTTTTGAAACGCCTAACTTTACCAAGCTGCTTGCAAGCCTTCTTGTTCTTTCAGCAATTAGTTTGTAAGTAAATGTATGGATGCCACTTGCAGTCCTTGATACAACTTTTTTCTTTGGAAAATACTTTTCTGCCCTTTCCATCATTTGTGTCATCGTTAAAGCGGTTTGCATCATAGATATATCCCCTCCTAATATGAAAGCGCTTACCTAATTGAATACAAAAAATATGGTCAACTTTATAAATTATTCGTCATTGCGATAGATTATTCCTTTATAAGAAACGAGATTACACGAAAAATCCCATAAAATAAATTCATATAGTAGAAGTTATTCTGGATAAATAATTCAAAACAAAAAAGATATCAACGGCACTGCCACTGATATCTTTACAAGGGTTATTTTTTAATAATGTTCATCCTTCTTAAAAACTCAATTGGTTGCTGCTTTCTAAAATGTTCTTTGACCATATAAGCAACACCATGTTCATTCTCTGACCTGGTAACCCAATCGGATGCTCTCTTTACTTCGAAATCGGCATTCCACATTGATACTCCAAGACCTAAAGCTTCAAGCAATGGAATATCATCTAGACCATCACCGATATAGACCATTTCTTTTCGATGGATTCCAAGTTGGCTCGCTAGGTAGGATAACCCTGATAACTTTGAAACACCCACGGGTACAATATCTAACCGTAACGAGTCAAGCTCAATCAATTCAATCTCCGTAAACATTTTTCTAAGCGCCTTTTTGGCATCTTGAAGGTCACTCTCTTCTTCAAAATATACTTCAATCTTAGGGGGGCTCACTGGTTGGTCATGTAAATATTCCGATAGTGATGAAACAAATTGCTGCGAATAGAAGACTGGATCTCCTGAGGTAAAAACGGTTTTAGCCAACAAATTATTATTTAATTTTAATTTATTTGCTAATGAAAATTGTTCGTGGACTAGACGTATTTGACATGGCAGGGCCTCTAAGAAGCTCACTGTATCATAGGTTATATCTTCATTTATCCTTTTCACATAAATTGGTTTGTCCTCTGAACTGGCAATAAAAGCGCCTTGATGAGTGATTAATGGTGATTTTATTTTTAAGGCCTTCGCTACTTTCCTTGTAGAAGGAAAACTCCTTGATGTTACGAGTGTGACATAGATCCCTTTTTGTTGAACATATTCGATTGCCTCTTTTGTTGATTTATGGATTTTCCCATTTGTTTGAAGAAGTGTGCCATCAATATTTAAAGCAAGCAAGCGATAAATCATTACGTTGCCCCCTGTTCTTGGTGAATTAGCCTTTATATCACTTTTATGATTTTTTAGGCATTTATAGAACAGAAAAGCGGAAGCTTTACCTTGCAGGCATATTGACCAAAGCATAGTCATGGTAGGGCTGAAATTATTAATTGATTGTCCCTGCTAACTGGCCTGTTGATTTCCGCTCCGGGCACTCTCTTTCCGCAGGGAGGTCCTGGAGCCTCCTCGGCGCTTTGGCGCCTCCGTGGTCTCCCCGTGACCTCTCTGTCCCGCAGGAGTCGAGTGCCCTCCGCTCCAATCAACAGGGAGGCAAATTAACCTAAAGCATTGCAACATTCTTTTTCTAGCCCAACTAAATCTTCTGATATAAGTACATCAATAGACACAAATTCATATTCACTTTGGCAAAACTCTTTTGGCTTAAACATTGATTTCACACTTATTCTTAATATTTTTTGGCTGTTTTAGAAGATAATGTTGTTATAAATTAATGATCAGATAATTAAAGAGGATATTTTGTGTAAAATTACACTTCAGCATTTGAACATTCATGATATATTAATCGTCTTTTTCCTTCAATGAGCGAATTTTAGAGTTTTATGAGCGAATATTGGGCTTCAATGAGCGAATAATGAGCTTTTATGAGCGAATCTCGTGTTTTATGAGAGAGTTTAAGAAGCAAATTCTTTTAGAAAAGAGCGTATTTTTTAGATGAGTTGAAGAGCTTAAATTGAATACTACACCGTTGATTGGAGCGGAAGGCGCGAAGACTCCTGCGGGAGTACGGGGCAGGGGAGACCCCGCAGGATCAAAGCGACGAGGAGGCTCCCCGGCACGCCCGCGAACCGCACGCGCCTGGAGCGCAAATCAACAGACTAGTTGAAAATCTATATATTATTATTATTACAAATTAACGCGGTGAATTATTAAAGAAAGGGAATAAAAGAAAAGGCTATCGAAAGTTTTTCGACAACCTGAGCCTTCGGTCACTTTTCCCAAGGCTTTTCTAACTGAGTTTACATTTTTCCATAAAGGTCTTCTAATGGTTTCATGATCACTTTGTTTAATTCCCCAATAACCATGCTCATCCGTTGTTCCGCTTGCATAAGCTGAGCAATTTTTTCATTTTGCTGAACGAGTCCAACAGTTGATTGTGCTTGTTGGACCTCTTGTTCTGATATATTCTGCCCCATCATTTGTTTCTGTTGCAGGTCCATTTGGATTTGACGGAACTTATCAAACATTTGTTTTGCTGCTGGATCAGCATTTACCTCTTTATAAGCTTGCTGTAGTTGGGTATATTCTTCACTTTGACGAATGGCTGTTTCTAATGCATAGGCGGAATCATATAAATTAACTGCCACTAGTACTCACTCCTTTTTAATGATGTCTAGCTCCAGCGCCGCTAAACGGGCGCTTCCGCTTTTCTATTCTGAATCAACTATAACAAACTATTCACTTAAATGCGAGAATGTTAATATCACCATCTAGATTAATGTTACATACATTACTATATCAACTAATGCCTATAAGCTCTAGGTAGAAATTGAGGAATGCTTATGTTTTTTCCAATAACTCCAATAACGATTAAACCAAGGAAACAAAAAAATAAAAATGACTGCTTTGTGCAAATGTCCAACCAATTGTTTACCAATTTACTAGTGAATCATAACCTTGACTTAAATATCAAATTAGGACACAAGACGATAAAAACAAAAGTCAAAACGATTGAAATGGACCCAAATATGATGCTTATACCCGAAAATATCTTAAAAGATTTTTGTCTCCCCATTCAGGAATATAAATTTCAGGCTATCTATCATCCTGATTTACTTACACTTGAGCTTGGGCCTGTGATTGGACTATTAACTGATTTCCCTTCAAATGAGGAAGAGGAACCCCATTTTCGTTCTATTCACGCTTTTTGCGAGGAGCTTCATCATGGAATTACCGAGATTGGCGGCTTTTTTTATGTTTTTTCCTATGATCAATTTTTAAATCGTGGGTATTACCTTATAAATGGGAAATGGAGTCCTTTTGAACATCCCTTGCCAGATGTAATTTACAATCGAATCCATTCCCGCAAACTTGAACACTCTGAGCCATTCAAGCATTTCCGTAATAAACTTGAAGCCTTGCTGATCCCACTTTTTAATGAACGCTTTCTTTCAAAATGGGAAGTATATAATCAAATATTTCATGAGAAACATCTTTTTCCGTTTTTACCAAAAACCAAAATTTATACAAAAGAACACTTATATGAACTTACTCAAGAATTTGAAACGGTATTTATCAAGCCAGTTCATGGCAGTCAAGGCAGAAATATTATGAAATTGAAAAAGGAAGAAGATAGCCAATTCTCTTTACAAACCTCTATCGCTGCTCTTAACGATAGATCTAGAAATAATTATCTTTTAGATGAAGTCCACCAACTTATAAAGCAAATACTTCATAATCGTTTTTATATAATTCAACAGGGGATAGAGTTAGTTACTTATGAATCCTGTGCCATGGACTTTAGAGTTTTGTGTCACAAAACTCTAAACAACCATTGGCAAGTTACCTCGATTGTGGCAAGGGTCGCAGCGGAAGATGAGTTCGTTTCTAACATCGCTAGGGGCGGGAGAATCCTCAAACCCTTAAATGTTCTACGTACCTGTTTCGACCAAAAAAAATCTGTAGAAGTGTTTGCACTTATGAAGAAATTAGCGCTTGAAACGGCTTCGACTATTAGTGGTTCTTCAACAGGGATAACCGGAGAATTAGGGATCGACATCGGGGTCGATCAAGAGGGACAGCTGTGGATAATAGAAGTAAACTCTAAACCTTCTAAAAACTTTGAGGATGGGTTAGGAAAAATTAGGCCGTCTGCTAAGGCGCTCATCCAATTTTGTACGTTGCTTGCATTTGAATCTACAATTGTAAAGGAGGATCATTAAATTGATTGCATTTGGAATAATGACAGTTAGCATGGAAAGTGAACAGTCCTATATAAACGAAATCGCGAACCTTGCAGAATCCTGTGGGATGGAATGCTACCGCTTCATCCCTTCAAAAATAGATCCGCTGACACTTCAAGTAAAAGGGGAAAAATTTAATTTAACTACAAAATCCTGGGTCGACAGTGAATTTCACATTCCAACGATTATTTATGACCGTTGTTTTTACGGTGATGATGAGCATTCCAAACAATGCATTCCGATTGTATCTTGGCTAAAGACCAGAACTGACATAACCTTTTTAGGATATGGGCTGCCAAATAAACTAGAACTCTATGAAGAATTAAGAAAAACAGTTTTATCGGCTTACTTACCTGTAACTCAATCTGTTTCCGATACTAACATCGTATTAAATGAATTAACAACAAAGAAAAGGATTATTTTAAAGCCCATTAACGGATCGCAAGGGAATGGCATTTACTATTTGAAAAAAAATGAAAAATCCTTTCATGTTAAAACTGAAAAACAAAAGAAGATTATTTCACGGATTTTCCCAAATGAAACGAAGCTAACCCAGTGGTTACAATCGCTCATTTGTAATCGTCAATACTTACTGCAACCTTATCTTGAATTATCAAATAATGAACTGCAGCCCTTCGACATTCGCGTCCTACTGCAAAAAAATATGGATGGGAAATGGAGCGAATTAGGAAGAGGGATTCGTAGAGGAAATACTGGCGGTATTTTATCAAATTTAAGTGCTGGTGGGACCGTCCTCCCCTTTGCCGATTGGTCACCTTCTCTCCCACCTGCTACTAGGGAATATATTAATCAAGAATTAACATACATTCTCACCAATCTTCCTCCACTTCTTGAAAATGCATTTTTACCATTATTTGAACTCGGAGTAGATATTGGCATCGCGAAAAATGGTTCAATCTGGATTTTGGATGTAAATTCGAAACCAGGGCGAAAAGTGCTCTTGCAAACTCAACCAGACCTTAAAGATTCTCTGAACCTAGCCCCATTGCTTTACGGGAAACACTTAACCCTGATAGATTCAAAAGAAAGGAAGAGCTATTATGAGAAAACATTATCTCATTGAAGTTGCTCAAAATGATCAATTAATTGTTTTCTGTCCTCCATCATTTCTTAAAGATAAAGAGATCACAAGGATTGCCTTTGGTTCGAGATCCATAGAAGTTGATTTTATTCCTCATCCTGATAAGGATGACCGGGTTTCGATAAGCAGAAAAATTCAAAAAGCACTCCATTTTCCTAATTTCAACACTCCACTTCATGTCTTTTTCAATAACCATAGTCTTATTATCGGTCCACTTGTAGGTATTTTCACAGCGGGATTTACCTCACTGCCTTTGGAACCTATTGGTGAAAGAACATTGTTCTTTTCAAAACTTCTATCCGTTAATAAAATGGTGGGTGCTTTACCTTTTGTATTTGGAGAACAGCATATTGATTGGGACCAAGGAATCATAGAAGGGTACATTTTTCAAAATAATGCATGGGAGACGCTTGAAGTGCCTTTTCCTAATGTTATTTATGATCGGCTGCCCAATCGGAGAAGTGAAAATAACCCAAAATTAATTAAGGTGCGTGACCGCTTGCAAAAGGAATACCTTATTCCTTGGTATAATCCTGGATTTTTTAACAAGCTTGATATTCATGAAAGGCTTATTCAAGATGACATAGTTGCAAGCTTCCTACCAGAAACACTGCCATTTACATCCTTCTCCTCAATCGAGACTATGCTTTCTACCCATGGCCATGTTTTTATTAAACCTAAAAATGGCAGTCTTGGTTTAGGTGTTCACCAAATAATATATGACAAGCACACCGATGATTATTTTTGCCGCTATCAAGATGAAAGTGGTACAAATCGTTTGCGGAGATTTTCAAGTTTAGAACGATTGATGGGTATCGTATTCGCCAATCAATCACTTGAAAAAATGTTGGTACAGCAGGGCATTAATTTACTCAGAAGCGAATCAAGACCAATTGATTTTCGCGTCCACACGAATAAAGATGATCTGGGAAATTGGCATGTATCAGCGATTGCAGCGAAAATTGCAGGCCCTGGCAGCGTAACCACTCATAAAAGAAGCGGTGGTGATGTTAAAACGCTCGAAGAAATATTCTCAGGGGATGAACGTACTTTGTATAAAGAAAGACTCTCTCATTCCGCCCTTCTTTTAAGCAGTTCTTTGGATAGGAATGTAGAAGGCATTATTGGTGAGATTGGTTTTGATTTAGGTATCGACCGAAATGGAGATGTTTGGCTCTTTGAAGCAAATTCCAAACCTGGAAGGACCATCTTTGCTCATCCCGAATTGAAAGATTTTGATTTGCTAACACGTAAATTGTCCATTGCGTTTGCTGTCTTTCTTACCGAGCAATCATTATTACACCCAGAGGAGTTATTCACATGAAAGCCAATCAAGCAGGGCCACTGATTGGTATTATGTCAGCGAGAAAATCAAATGGTTCTATTGCGGGTAATGGCTCGCTTTTTATAGCATTACAAAAGAAGCTTATTTCACTTGATGGAATAAGCTTTGTCTTTACTCCGGAAGATGTAGATACAGATCATATTACTGGCTATACCTATTCACCTGATAAAAATCACTGGGTTAAGGAAATATTCCCCTATCCTAACCTGGTTTATAATCGGGTTCCTTTCAGAAAGTCAGAACAAAATCAGCAATACCAACGTTTTTTTTCGATTTTAAAGGAGAAAAATATCCCTTTTTTCAATCCATGTTTTATCGATAAATTTGAGTTATATGAATTACTTAAAACCCATCCGTTTTTGCAAACCTTTTTGCCGCAAACAATCCTCATCCAGCAAAAAAAGGACTTGATCACTTTTCTGCAGAAGCAAATAAGCATATATTTAAAACCTACGCAATCATCGAAAGGAAAAGGGATTTTCCGCTTAAAGTTGATGGGTTCTTCCAAGGTTCAATTAGAAGGAATCTATCTTCAGGAAATTTATAAATCCTTTAATCATTTTTGGGATATCTGGGGCAAGGAGCTACTTGAGAAAAACTACCTAGCCCAAGAGGAAATAACATCAGCTGAATACGAAGGTAATCGTTTCGACTTTCGTATCCTTGCCCACGCAGATGAAGGTAAGTACATTTTAACTGGGATTGGGATTAGGCAATCACAAGAACAAGGAATTACTACTCATATACCCTCCGGTGGGAGGCTCTTGCCCTATGAAATTTTGCATTCTGAAAAGCATGATCAATTTATCGAAACAATTATCCCTTATATTGGAAGGGCATTATCTGACCGATTTGGCTATTTCGGTGAATTTTCCATCGACGCTGGGGTAAGTAAAACGGGGCAGTACTATATTTACGAGGTAAATTCCAAACCCATGAGCTTTGACGAACACGAAATAGAAGAAAAGAAAATTGAGCAACTTTGCCGCTTATTCTTCCAACTCTCAAATTTTCAGATCTGATAAAAAAATTGACAGAAAATTCTATTTAAAAAATCTCCCAAACAAGTTAAGCTAATAGTAAGTAAATTAAAAGGGGGATTTCACGATGTTAATGCACTTTCAATTCAAGCCATTATTTGAAAATAAAAATATTCCGGGATGGAATTTTTCCTTTTATCATAAAAAGCAAAGAGTCACCGGAATTTATCATCAAACAGGGAATATAGAATGGACAACAAATGTGCCTGAACGAGATGAGATCGAGGCATTATCAAGCCAAATCCATGAACTGATGCTTTACCATGTTTATGAATAATGTAATACCGGGATCTTAAAGCGTATGAAAACTCATCTTTTCCACAAACTAGAAATAGTTTACTGAAAGGGATGATGGTTATGGATAAAGGAAAAGACAAGGTAACGGATTTAGGTTCTGCTTATGAAGGAAGAGATAAGGTGTTCATGGATGTGGACCGTATGATTAACGAAGGCATGTCTGGTGGTTCTGTCCATTCACGCCATGATACAACTAATATCGAAGAAGCCCATGAGTTCCTTGAAGAACAACCACCCTATGAATGCGATTAATCTTTATTACCACCATATATGATAGGCTAGCCCGGATTAACAAAGGCTAGCCTTTATTATTTTCTTGCTTTTATCAACTACTGTATAATAAATGAATCAAGTAAATATTAAAAAACGGGGAAATCAACCATGTTAAAAAAATTATTGTCTATTTATGAGAATTCCATTTTGTTTCAAGATAAGCCAGTGAATCCCTCTGAACAATTTTATATCTTCTATAATGAGATTGAAAACGAATGGATCGCTATTCCTAAAGCTGTGGTAACTGAAAAGGAATTAACCCTTCTTAAAACAATTTACCAATTAGTTGAATATAAAAATCCTGCGAGCAATTCCGCTGCGAAGGGATGGGATACCTATTTATTATTGGATGGTCCTCTCCCGACTTGTAAACCTGAGACGTATCTTCGTTTCATTCAGTTTCAATTTAACAGCGATGATACGAATCAAAGCGAAATTGAGTCTGCCTTAAAAGGCTTTTTTTCTGAAGAAGTCATAGTTATCTGGGAAAACAGCAATCGAGGTATTGTCATTGAAGCAGGCAGCGCAATTGCTCTGACAGAAGAAGATTTGATTTCAATGACTGAAACATTAGAAAGCGATTTTTATGTAAAAATTTCTATTTTTTTCGGAAAGTTCCATCCTTTTTCCAATCAACTCCGCGCAAAATATCTTCAGGAGAAAGAATACTTCTCTTTTGGGATTGCGAATCTTGTGAACCACTTGAATATCTTTACATTTGAGCGTGTTTTCCCAGCCTATTTAGCTTATCACTTGCCGGCTGATTTAAAACAAATGGTCAATCAAGTAATCTTTGGGGTATTTAATGAAGACACAGAGATGTATTCAACAATAAAAGTCTTTCTTGAGAATAATTTAAATGCCAGCTTAACGGCAAAAAAATTGTATATTCATAGAAATACACTTCAATACAGGATCGATAAATTCATCGATAAATCTGGAATCCAATTAAAGGATTTTTACGGTGCCTTTACAGTGTTTTTAGCGTGTTTACTATTTGAGCAGAGTCTAGAAAAGTAACAACCTGCCCAAAAAAGCGCTTTCAATCTTTGTGCACTCTGTCCATACTGATTTTCGCCCTCTAATTGTACAATATTGTTAACAAGATAAAGGGAGGAATTACTAATGGCAGAGTTAAAATTAGATCACATTTATAAAATTTATGATAATAAAGTAACCGCTGTTCAAGACTTCAATTTACATATTGAGGATAAAGAATTTATCGTATTTGTTGGACCATCTGGGTGCGGAAAATCTACTACACTTCGAATGATTGCTGGTCTTGAAGATATTTCAAAAGGTGATTTTTACATTGATGGTAAAAGAGTGAATGACGTAGCACCGAAAGATCGTGATATCGCCATGGTTTTCCAAAACTACGCTCTTTATCCACACATGACGGTATATGATAACATGGCATTCGGTTTAAAACTGCGCAAGTTCCCTAAAGATGAAATTGATCGTCGTGTACAAGATGCTGCAAAAATTCTTGGTTTAGAGGCATACTTAACCCGTAAACCTAAAGCTCTATCTGGTGGACAGCGTCAGCGTGTAGCATTAGGACGTGCCATTGTCCGTGATGCAAAGGTATTCTTAATGGATGAACCTTTATCAAATCTAGACGCAAAGCTTCGTGTTCAAATGCGTGCTGAAATTGCAAAACTTCACCGCCGCTTAGATACAACTACTATCTATGTTACGCACGATCAAACTGAAGCAATGACAATGGCTACTCGACTAGTTGTTATGAAGGATGGTGTCATTCAACAAGTTGGTTCACCTAAAGAAGTGTATGAAAAGCCTGAGAATGTCTTTGTCGGTGGCTTTATCGGCTCTCCAGCAATGAACTTCTTTAACGGAAAACTAGAAGATGGAAAATTTGTGATTGGAAAAACATCTATAGCCGTTCCAGAAGGAAAAATGAAATATCTTCGTGAACAAGGCTATGTTGGAAAATCAATTATTCTTGGAACTCGCCCTGAAGATATTCATGATGAGCCAGTTTTCATTGATGCATCTGCAGGTACAAAAATTAATGCTAACGTTGATGTTGCAGAGTTAACTGGTGCAGAATTAATGATCTATTCAAGCATTGGCGGCCAAGATTTCGTAGCCCGAGTTGATTCCCGTGGAGATATTCATCCTGGCGATACATTAGAACTAGCTTTTGATATGAACAAAGCACACTTCTTTGATGTTGAAACAGAATCAAGAATCCGCCCATAATTAAGAACCGATAAGCCCCGTTCACGAAACGGGGCTTATTCTTTTATAAAGAATACTTCTTCTTTATTACAGGAAGGACATCGATACACATGGGGACACTTTTGACCTGAATTTGTATCAGGATACCCATCCTCCATCTTCATTAGATCTATTTCCATATATGGACTATAATCATCATAAAAATCCATGAGACGTCCACTCTCCATCATAGGTTCACCGCAACTTGTACATAATAAGTAAGCTTCCCGAAAACCATTACATATTGGGCATACAGACATACAAATCACCCTTTTGTTTAGTTGATATTCTTAGTTTGTGTTAACTTGCAAACCATATGTGATGGAATAAATTACCAATTTAATTCTCGAATAAGTCTTTCCGTTTTAATCATAATAAGTATTACAAAGCAAGCAACACCTACTTACAACGATGGGTGAAACCAAAAAGGGTAATAGCCGGTGCAAGTCCGACTCATCCAACCAAACAAAAGACAATGAAAGAATCTCCAATTTGTAGAAGCTTATCAAAGGTAACATTGATAACATGGGTTAGGCCAAGGCGGCAATGGTTTAATCTCCATTATGGTTCAATTCCATACTGACCCCAAACTTATTAAGAGGAGTGTTATTCAACTATGGCAAGTAACAACAACTCTAATCAACTTCTAGTACCAGGCGTCGAGCAAGCTCTTAGTCAAATGAAGTATGAAATTGCTTCAGAATTTGGTGTAAATCTTGGTGCTGACACTACTTCACGTGCCAACGGATCTGTTGGAGGAGAAATTACAAAGCGTCTTGTAGCAATGGCTGAGTCTCAACTTGGCGGATTCCAACGCTAATTTTTAGAAAAACCCAGTAAATACAAATAAATATTATGGCTAAGCCCCCTCCTTTTGGAGGGGGCTTTCATTTTGTTTAAATCATATTTTCAGGCATGACCCATTTTGAAAACTGTTCTTCTGTAACATAACCTATTTTTATGGCCGCTTCCCTTAATGAGCAATTATCTTTATAAGCAAGTTTGGCAATTTCTGCTGCCTTTTCATAGCCAATATGAGGATTTAACGCTGTAACCAACATCAAAGATCGGTTTACATGCTCTTTGATCATTTCTTCATTGGCTTGGAGACCTAAGGCACAATTTTTATTAAATGAATTAATTCCATCCGAAAGGAGCCTGATTGATTGGATAAAATTATTAATTATAACTGGTTTAAACACATTTAACTCAAAATTCCCTTGGCTTGCCGCAAAACCGATGGTGGCGTCATTCCCAAAAACCTGGCACGCAATCATCGTCAACGCTTCACTCTGAGTAGGATTAACCTTCCCCGGCATAATTGAGCTCCCTGGCTCATTTTCGGGAATGCTAAGTTCACCGATTCCACTGCGCGGCCCACTAGCAAGCCAGCGGACATCATTAGCCATTTTCATTAAATCAGCTGCCAAAGCTTTTAGCGCCCCATGAACATGAACAATTTCATCGTGACTTGTTAATGCGTGAAATTTATTCCCAGAGGAACCGAATGGATAACCTGTAAGCATGGAAATCTGCTCGGCAGCCTTGTCTCCAAACTGTGAGGGAGCATTGATTCCTGTACCAACCGCTGTCCCTCCTATCGCCAAATCAAGCAGATACTGGGTTGCCTCTGTTATCATCCTTTCACATTTTTCAAGCATTACCCGCCATCCGCTGATCTCTTGTCCCAGCGTTAGTGGTGTTGCATCCTGCAAATGAGTTCTCCCTATTTTGATTATTTTTGAAAAATCCTTCTCTTTTACAAGTAGCGTGTTTTTTAATTCTGAAATAGCAGGAAGGAGATCCTCAACTATTTTTGTATAGGCAGCAATATGCATTGCTGTTGGAAAGGTGTCATTGGAGCTTTGTGACATATTGACATCATCATTCGGATGGATTTTTTCAAGATTGGCTTCTTGCTCTTTTAAATATTCATTCGCTCGATTGGCAATGACTTCATTGACGTTCATATTGGATTGAGTACCACTGCCTGTTTGCCAAACTACCAATGGAAAATGTTCATCTATCTCTCCGTTATGAATAGAATCACATACTTTTATGATTGCTTTCATTTTCCTTTCGCTGAGTTTTCCTAATTGAAAATTGACAATTGCGGCAGCTTTTTTAATAAAAACCAGACCATAAATTAATTCCAATGGCATCTTTTCGGTGCCAATTTTAAAATTTTCCTTACTTCGTTGTGTTTGCGCACCCCAATATTTATCTACTGGCACACGAACCTCACCAAGCGTATCTTTTTCGATTCGATAATTTTCCACGTGTCATCCACACCTCACAAATTCGTATACTTCAATATATATACCCATTCCTACCCATTTTATTAATCAAATTACAATTATTAAGGCCATGTTGATTGGAGCGGAAGGCGCGAGACTCCTGCGGGAATACGGGACAGGGGAGACCCCGCAGGCGCTTAAGCGCCGAGGAGGCTCCCCGGACCCGCCCGCGGAAAGCGAAGCGCCTGGAGCGGAAATCAACAGACAAGTTAAAAAGAGTATAAAAAAACTGCAGACACTTGTCTGCAGTAAATAAATTAATGTTTAATGATTGTATATCCGATATAATAAGAAAGGATTAAAAAACTACCGATCAATAGTACTACTGAATACTCTGACATATACATCCACCCCGATATTATTTAAATACTTAAACATTTTTAAAATATCACAAGCGGCGGGTTTGACAAGTGATGATTATTACACATTATTGACTAAGAGGTGAACATTTTGTGAACATTTGCCTTTTTGGTGCAACGGGCAGGGTAGGCACGATCATTTTAGAAAATGCTATGTCCCAGCAACATTCTGTAACTGCACTAGTGAGAGATATGAAAAAGCTAAACAATATTGGTGCAGGTCTTAAGGTTAAGACAGGTAATGTCCTAAATGAAACAGACATTACGAATAGCCTAACCGGTTCAGACGTGGTTATTAGTGCATTAAATACAAATGGCACCACCACACTGTCTGAATCGATGCCATTAATCATTAAACATATGAAAGAGCAGGAAATAAAACGAATTATTACAATTGGTACAGCAGGAATTCTGCAGGCTCGTTCTGCCCCACATTTATATCGTTTTCAATCATCTGAGTCGAAACGGAAAAGCACTCGTGATGCGGAGGAACATTTAAATGCCTATTTAATGCTAAAAGATTCTGGACTTGATTGGACGGTTGTATGTCCTACCTACTTGCCTGTAGGTGAAAGAAAAGGGTATTACAGGTACGAAAAAGACTTTCTACCAGATCATCCTTCTTCCATCTCGATTTATGATACGGCTGATTTCGCCTTTCAACAGCTTTTTAACAATCAATTTATTGGCTCGCGAGTGGGACTTACTTATTAAGAAAAGCGCAAGCGCCCGTTTAGCGGCGTATGGACTGGAGCACTTTGACTGAGATAAAGGAAACACGGAGAGCGCTAGCGCATTCGTGCTTGACTTATCGTAGGGAAAAGGGCGAAGTACACTAGCCGCTGGGCGCTGGAGCTAGACAGTTGTCTAGATTCAAAAACCTATACTTATCTTGTGGAAAAATGGCCCCTTTACAAATTTCGTTAAGAGGCCATTTTCCTATCCTGCTAGATCTGTGCTGCCCTGCTGAAGTTGATACATCTGATAATATTTCCCCTTATTCTCCATCAATTCATCATGTGACCCCTTCTCAACGATCGTCCCTCGATCCAATACAATTATTTGGTCCGCATTTCGAATCGTTGATAGCCTGTGGGCAATAATAAAGGTTGTTCTCCCTTTTTTCAGGACATCCATAGCCTCTTGAATCACTGCTTCTGTCTCTGTATCAATACTAGAAGTGGCTTCGTCAAGAATTAGAATCGCAGGATTAAAGCTAAGCGCGCGGGCAAAAGAAATTAACTGCCGCTGCCCGCTCGAAAGGGTACTTCCTTTCTCAATAACAGGTTCATCATACCCATTTTCTAAATTTTTGAATACCTTTTCTGCTCCAACATCCTTTAATGCTTTCTCGATTTTTTCTTTTGTAATCGAAGGATCATTAAGACTTACATTGGAAGCAATCGTTCCTGTAAATAGATAGGGATCCTGTAAAACGATGCCCATATGGTTTCGGATCGTTTGACGTGGGATGGATTCAATATCCCTTCCATCAATCGTAATTTTCCCCTTTTGACAATCATAAAAGCGGAAAAGTAAATTCATGATCGAACTTTTTCCAGAACCTGTATGACCAACGAGGGCAACTGTTTCACCTTGCTTCGCTTCAAAATCAATATTCTTTAGCACGAATTCTCCTTCTTTGTATCCAAACGAAACATGATCAAATCTTACATTCCCTTTAAAACGAGCAATCCGCTCACCACTAACATTTTCCCCTGGCTCATCCATCAGCTTGAATACTCGTTCACCGGCCACAAGTGCCTGCTCTAAATTAGCCAATTGATTGACAATCCCCTGAACAGGCTGGAAAAGGCGGTTGATGTAATCAACAAAGGCATATAGCATCCCAAGTGATAGGATAGTAGAAGTATTCAGTGCCTGGCCCCCGAAATACCAAATAAATGCCACAAAAATGAGATTTCTTAATATCCCAACCAGATTATGAGAGGTTAATGCATTTAAACTTAATAGCTTATTCTGGTACGTAAAATGTTCATGGTTAATTTTTTCAAAATCTGCTTTTGATTCTTTTTCACGATTGAATGCCTGAATAATACTCATTCCTTGGATGGATTCATTGATGGTTGCGTTTATATCGCTATTCCTGGACCGGATGACTCGGTTATATTTAGAAGCATACTTCCGGTAAATTAACATCCATACATATAAAATTGGCAATAACAATAAACAAATCGCTGCAAGCTTTACGTTCAAAATAAACAAGGCAACATATATACCGGTAATATATATGGCACTAGTAAAAAAGGTAGCAAGAACTGTTACGTATAACTCACGGATTGCTTCAGTATCATTTGTGATTCTTGCTACCACTTTACCTGCAGGCAAATTATCAAAATAATGAATCGGCAGCCGTTGTATCTGACCATAGACATCTTCGCGCATTTTTTGAATAATGCGGTTGGCTGATTTTTGTAATAAAAAATGTTCACCGTATTGAAAAACGGCTGATATAACCAAGAGTCCAAAATAGATGGCCAATAGTTGAAAGATAGCTGGAATCTCTGGCTCGTAAAAGGACAATGTTTCAGACCCCTTTAGGGTTTTCGCCTGATACTCTGCCTTTCGCACACCATTTTTAATCTCCAAAATTCCTTCTCTTAAGCTTCTCTTCCCATCAAATTCAGGTTTTTGGTCAATGAAAACGAACTTGGAACCGACTTGCAAAATTTGAATTTGTTTTCCCTTTTGTTCTGATTTAGATAAATATTTTTCTCTTGTGTAAAATTTACCGTCATAATTCACTGCCCGATTGCCCCTTGCCGTTTCATACCAAACAGATTCAATCCCTAATATATGCTGATCAATAATATTTTTAGCAATAAACGGTCCTGCAAGGTCGGTTCCGACAGAAATGGTCAGCATAAGCAATGCCGCTATAATAATTTTTTTATAAGTAAAAGCGTACCTGGTTAATCGCTTCCCAGTTGTCATGCTGATACCCCCTCCTCAACCTTACCTGCAATCTGTTGGCGGATAAATTGTTCCTTATACCACCCATCTTGTTCGATGAGCTGTTCATGTGTCCCCTCTTCAACAATTTTGCCTTCATCAAGGACGATAATATGGTCTGCGTGCTGGATAGCAGACATTCGGTGAGTGGTAATAATGGTTGTTTTATCTGTTCTTACTAGGCGGATATTATCAATAATTTGTTTTTCTGTTTTCGCATCAACGGCTGATAAGGAATCATCGAGAATTAGGATTTCTGGATTTTTGATAAGCGCGCGGGCAATCGAGATCCGTTGTTTTTGTCCTCCTGATAAGGCCACACCCTTTTCTCCTACGAGCGTAGCTAATCCTTCTGGAAGCATTTCAAGATCCTTACGGAACGCCGCTAAATCTATGGCTGTTTCTAACTCTTCTTCGCTAGAATCTGTCCTGCCGAAAAGAATATTGTCTTTCACACTTCGAGAAAACAAGACATGATCTTGGGGCACATAACCAATCCAGTTGCGGACTTGATTCAAGGTTTGTTCCTCTAATGATACCCCTGAAATGGATACCTCACCGGTTCCAAGTGGATATTGCCTTAATAACTGCTTAATAAAGGTGGTCTTTCCTGAGCCCGTTTTACCTACAATTCCTAATGTTTGCCCCTGAAGAAGTTTTACATCCACATTTTTTAGATTGTCATTTTTAGAAGATGGATACCTGAAGGTTACCTTTTGATAATCAATACGATCCGCTGTAGCGATTGCAACAGGTTCGAGTGGATTGCCAACTTCTACCTTATAATTAAGTGTCTCATTCACACGGTCTAGTGAGGCATTCCCTCGTTGCATCACATTGATTAACTCACCAATAGCAAACATTGGCCATATCAGCATCCCTAAATACACATTAAAGGAAACCAGATTGCCTAATGTAATCGTTTGATGGAAAACCAAATAAGCACCATACCCGAGACCTATTAAATAGCTTATTCCTACAAGCACCTTTATCGTGGGATCAAATAAGGCATCAATTTTTGCAACCCTAATATTCTTATGGTAAACATCCTCCGTGAGTTGATGAAACCGATTACTATCGGCCACTTCTTGAACATAAGCACGGATGACCCTAACTCCTGCGACAGATTCAAGCACCCGGTCATTCAATTCACCAAAGGCATCCTGAGCGTCCATAAAGCGAGTATGAATTCTTTTTCCATAAATTTTCATTAAAATGGCCATAAATGGCAGCGGGATAATGGCCGCTAATGTTAACTTCCAGCTAATGAAAAGTCCCATTGTCAACAGCAAGGTTAACATCCAGACGCTAGAATCCACTAGAGTTAGGATCCCAAAACCTGCTGTAATGGAGATGGCTTTTAAATCATTTGTAGCACGTGCCATTAAGTCCCCTGTTCGATTTTTTTCATAAAATCCCGGGGTCATTGCTAATAAGTGCTTGACAAATTGAGACCTGAGTTTCCTTTCAACGAGGAAGGCCCCCCCAAATAAACGATACATCCATACATAGGTGACCGCATAGGATGACACCATGATTAATAAAAGGAAACCGAGGTACCTGAGAATTTTCTCTTTACTTATAATACCGACATGAATATCATCAATCGCCATTCCAATTAATTTTGGCGGCATCACATCCAATATACCGACTAAAATTAATAGCGTTATTGCGATCACATATCGTTGCCAATTTTCTCTAAAAAACCAACTTAATTTTTTTAATACCGCAAACATAACTAAATGCCCCCTTATGTTTTACTATCCGCCTTCTAGCGCCTCCGTTGTCTTTCCAATCCTGACTAATTCTAATTTCCCCATCAAATTTACCTCCCTTAAGCACTTTTATCTATAAAAAAAGACATACCGCAGTAGTGCAGTATGCCTCCTTTTAAAAAAAGGGACTAAAAAACACACATTACGTATCAAATAAAACGTAACCTGTGTTTTTGTCATTTATTAATTTTCGCGTCTAAAATTAACTGGAAAATTCTTCAGGACAGGTTACATTCAAATATTCAATTGGTAAAAAAGCTTGATTGAATTTAATCATTTTTGTAACCCTCCCTTTCCTATTTTTTCTTCCTTTGTTAGATTATCACCAGTTTATTTGAAAGTCAATTCCCATTTTTCAGAATTGTTTTATCTATTGTCTATTACGATAAAAATATTAGTGACCCTTACTATTCCCTTTACTCTTCCACCTCTTCTTCCACTTTTCCTTTTGCTTATTCCACTTCTCTTCCCATTTCTGAACCTCATTATTAAAGTTCTCTTGAATATTCCCCCGTTTCTTCGCCTCTTTTTCCTGCCTTTTCTTCTCTATCAATGAAGCAATATGTGGGACATTAAAGCTTTCCGATGGCGTATTCTTTAGTGCCTCCGTCATCGCTTCACGAAAAACAACCGCAGAACCATTATTGCTAGTAGGAGTTATATAATGCTCGGCATCTGTTTTATCATAGCCAACCCAGATGGCTCCAACCAGCTGTGGTGTATAACCCACAAACCATTGGTCCTTTACACCATTGATTCCCTTGATTGGAACCTGAGTTGAACCTGTTTTCCCTGCCGTTTCTCGGCCAGGTATTTGTGCAGCACTTCCTGTTCCTTGTTCAACTACACCAAGGAGCATTGTTGTCATATTATCGGTAACAGCTTTTGTAGTGACTCGCTCCTTTTTTGTTTTCCACTCGGCGATTACATTCCCGTCTGCATCAACAATTTTCTTGATTGCATGGGTCTTCACTCTTACACCATGATTCGGAAAAACAGCAAAGGCTTCTGCCATGTTCAAAGGAGAAACACCTTTATGCAAGCCTCCTAGGGCAAGTGATAAATTACGGTCATTTTTGTCCAATGAAATTCCAAAACGTTTTACAGATTCTAACCCTTTTTCGATTCCCAATTCGTTTAATAACCATACTGCTGAAACATTTTTTGATTCTTTTACGGCTTCATACATCGGTACTTCTCCAGCATATTGATGATCGTAATTACTCGGTTGATAATCGCCAAAATCCATAGGTTCGTCCTTTAACATATCGGTGATTTTCCAGACATTTTCCAGTGCAGGTGTATAAACAGCTAATGGCTTAAAGGAGGATCCTGGCTGTGCTTCTAATTGTGAAGCACGATTATAGCCCCTAAAGGTGTGTTTCCCTCGACCGCCAATAATGGCCCTGATCCCGCCTGTCTTTGGATCAACTAATACTCCGCCACTCTGTATAAGGAGAACCTTTCCTTCTGGAAATAATGTATCATTTTGATACGTCTTTTCCATTGCTGTTTGCATCACCGGTTCCAGCTCTGTATAAATTTGATAGCCGCCTGTTAGTAATTTATCCTGTGATAAGCCATATTGGTTGATTGCTTCATCTAATACCTGATCAACATAGTATGGGAATTTACCTCGGAACAGGTCCCCTCCCCTATCGTTCAAAACCACTTTTTCATGCTTCGCCTTCCCATATTGCTGACTCGAAATATACCCTTGTTTTCGCATTTGAGTTAATACTAGATTTCGCCTTTCAGTCGCTTTCTCCATATGTTCGTACGGATTTAAGGCAGATGGCGCTTTAATTAACCCTGCGAGTAAGGCAGATTCACTGATTGATAGGTCTTTCACTTCTTTGGCAAAATATTTGCTGGCGGCAGTTTTTATTCCCCATGCACCATTTCCAAAGTAGATTTGATTTAAATACATTTGGAGGATTTCGGGTTTCGAATACTCCCGTTCAATTTGCAGTGCTAAAAAAACTTCCTCCATCTTCCTGTTTAAAGTTTTTTGTGATGTAAGTAGAGTATTCTTTGTCAATTGTTGAGTAATGGTACTTCCGCCTTCGACCATTCCCCCTGCTTTTAAGTCACGGATGAGTGCCCTAGCGGTTCCAATTAAATCGACACCCTTATGTTGATAAAACCGACGATCCTCAATGGCAATGATGGCATTTTTCATTGAATCAGGGACCTGCTTGATTGAGACGCCTTCATTTTTATTGGCCGACACTTTACTTGCTACATCCTCATTTACATCATAAAACACTGTTGCTTGGGGCAGCTCGTTTTTAAGTCCAGAAATATCTGCATCCTTGGAAAAATAATAAAGAAGACCGAAAAAACTTAAGACGAGAACCAATACTGATAGCACTAATATTTGTAGTAAGTGCCACTTTTTCCAATTTGTAAAAATGGCACTAACTTTATCTTTAAATACCAAATGAAAAACATCCTTTAACTGTAATCTATAACAGGTATACTTTTTGATTATGGGGTTGATTTTATGATGGTTTTCTATGAAAGATAACTCCACCGATTAGTATTCCACAAAAAAGAAAAAAGATGGGCAGAATTCCCATCTTTTCAATGTCTTTTATTCATTTTTTGTCAATTCTTTAAAGCGTTGTCTTGAAAGCTTTTCATCAATACTGCTAAAGATGCGGTAATTTCTTTCATCTAAGATGCGAAAATGTTTACTTAGAATATTTTGTTGAAGAATATAACCGTTTTTCTTTGATAATACTCTCCACCAGATCCTGCCGCCAAACGTTTTTGATTTACGAATATCTATTCCTTCGCGGGCAACCGTTTCTAACACTTCGAGCGGTTCATTTCCAAATAAGAATTGGACTGTTTCCGTTTCACGAAAAAGAGCGCAAATCGAAACAGCGGTAGACCAGTTGGCAAGAACTCTGCCTTTCTCAATTTGAACAAGTGTTTTCTTTGAGACACCAATGATTTCTGCCATTTTATCCTGAGTATAACCTGCTTCGGTTCGTATGAGACGAAGTTTTTCAGAAACCTGCATCATAATTTCATCCCTGGTCACGTTCAGCCCTTCCTTCAATTGCAACTAGTGTAATTTTACACTAGATTGTCGTATCATTCAAATATTATCATTAAAAAACTGCTACCTCATGGATAGCAGTCTTTTAATAATTATTGTATTTTAGGAGGGATGCCGCACTTGCTAGAACATGAATCTTTCAAATCACATGCGCCGCATTTTCCCTTTTTCGATTTATGAATAAACCTGACTAAGGCCCAGCTCGCGTATCCAAAAATAGCTGCCCCTATCAAAATATTGGCAATCATTTGTTCCACCTCTTTTAAGAATTACACAAGTCCAAACAGTTTGCCACCTTGATAGATAATCAAAGAGAGGACATACGCGATAGCAAATGCATAGATCATTGAAAAAGCTGTCCATTTCTTTGAATTCGTTTCTTTATAGATTGTTGCAACCGTCGCTAAGCATGGAATATATAACAATATAAAAACCATAAAACTATAAGCTGCAAGCGGTGTATAATAATCTGCCAATAAACCTTGCAGACTTGCATCGTTCGGAACAAAATAGATGATATTCATGGTAGAAATAATTGCTTCTTTTGCCAAGAATCCAGTAATTAACGAAGCGGATGCCTGCCATGTTCCAAAACCAATCGGATCAAAAATTGGCGCAATAACATTTCCAATTGCCGCTAAATAACTATCATCCATGTCAACCTTTAAACCATTGGGACCCGCATATGATAGCAGCCAGATAAAGACAGAACCAGCAAAAATAAATGTTCCAGCCTTTCTTACAAATCCTTTCCCTTTATCCCATGTACTTCTCCAAAGTGATTGAAATTGGGGCAGTCGGTAGGGTGGCAGTTCAATAACAAATAATGAAGTTTCTGATTTAAGTACAGTAGAAGAAAAAACTTTTGCCAAGGTTAACGCAACAATGATGCCAAGTACATACAGGCTAAGGACAACCAATGCTTTATTTCCTGCAAAAAACGCTCCAACGAATAATGCATATACCGGTAATCGTGCCGAGCAAGACATTAACGGAGTTAGTAAAATGGTTAACAGCCTCTCCCTTGGTGTTTCAATTGTTCTTGCTGCCATTATTCCTGGTACATTGCAGCCAAAACCAATCATCATTGGGATAAATGCCTTTCCATTTAAGCCAACTGATTCCATAATCCGGTCCATTACTAATGCGACTCGAGCCATGTACCCTGAATCTTCTAATAAAGATATAAAAAAGAAGAGGATAAAAATTTGCGGTACAAAGACGAGAACCCCGCCTACCCCTGCAACTAAGCCTTTAATAATTAACGCATGAATAAAATCGGAGGCATGGATAGCAGTGAATACCTTCTCAAATCCTGCCGTAATCGGTCCAGTTAAAAATCCATCCAAAAGATCAGATAATGGTGTTCCGAGCCAATCAAAAGTCAACATAAACATAAAATACATGAGCAACAAGAAAATTGGCATTCCTAAAAACCGATTCGTAACGATACTGTCAATTTTTTCAGAAAGAGGAATATCTGAATTACTTTTCCTAGCAACTTCCGCGAAAATCTTCTCGATTACTTCTTTTCTTTTTTGATAAATATAGTTGGCTAAAGATTTTACATCATATTGTTTCTGTAATATTGATTCAAGATTTGCCGTAATAGTAGTTAGCTTAGTTACATCTACACTGCTATTTAAATAGTCTCTGACGTATTCATTTCCTTCAAAATATTGGATCGCTAAAAAGCGTGCAGAAAGTCCGGTTTTTCCATTTAACATACCGGTCAATGTCACAATCGCTTCTTCGACCTCTTTTCCGTAGTAAACGAGGTTCTTTTTGACAGGCTGGATTGATTTTGTTGAGATGACATCTACTAGTTTGTCACAGCCTTTACCGCTTCTTGCCACCACCGGAACGACTGGCACCCCGAGAAACTTTGAAAGCTTTCCTGCATCTATTTGAATCCCGCGCATATTCGCCACATCAATCATATTAAGTCCAATAAGGGCAGGCTTTTCAAACTCTAGCAATTGCAAGGTCAAATGTAAATTACGTTCTAATTGTGAAGCATCTAATATATTTAGCAGGCGATCAACGGATTCATTCAAAAAGAAGGATGTAACCACTCCTTCATCCTTTGACAGCGGATTAAGTGTATACACACCTGGTAAATCAATTAAATGGCCAATATTATTTTTAAAAATACCAACTTTCTTTTCAACGGTTACGCCGCTCCAGTTACCAACATACTCATAGGATCCTGTTAGATTATTAAACAATGAAGTTTTCCCAGTATTGGGATTTCCAATTAGAGCGATTTCCATTATATTTTCTCCACTTCAATCTGAACTGCTTCCCTACGGCGGATACCGACACATTGTCCACATGATTCAATCATAACTGGCCCGCCAAATGGCATCACACACTTCACACACACTTCTGAGCCTTCTGTGATCCCTAAGTCAAGTAAACGTCTTTGCACTAGGAGACCAACCTGAGAAAGATTAACGATTTTCCCTTTACCCCCTGCTTTTAACAATCCGAACATTTATATCACCCTATCTATGTTAATTGAGAATGATTATCTTTCTATATGCCATTTTAACACTTATTCTAGGTAATAAGCATAATAAATTTGTCAAAAGTTCGAAATCTTTTGTGGCTTTTACAAGGAAAATATAAACTGAGTGATGCTAGATTTATTTCTTATTTTCCCATATGATTCTAGTATTATGATTAAATGGGAAGTAACACTCTTTATGATAAAATAAAGAAGGATTTTTGCTTTAATCATCGAATTTACACTGTAAGCAGTTTTGTCAATAGCATAGGGGGAAAACGGCATGTTCACGGAAAGCCAAACGGATTTAATTGACTATTTTAATCAAAATAAACAGAAATTGATTCAAGAATGGGAAAATGCTATTGTTACCAATAAAGCAGACCCTTTTAAATTGAAGATTCATGAAAACGGAGCCGCCTTACTCGAAGCTTTGCTTAATATGCATAAAATGACTAAGCAAGAGCTTTTAAACATTATCGAAAAGCTAGCCATAGAAGTTTCGGAAGAAAGAGTATTGGCTGATATTAACCTTGGAGATTTTGTTTATAATGTAAATCTTGGGAGAACAGTTTTATACAGCTATTTAGGTAACACTGGGATCCCATGGTCAGATATGCAAGAAGCGTTAAACAGGATAAATTTTTGCTTTGATAAATTTTTATACTATGCTGTTTCACATTACTCTGAAGCAAAAAACAAAATCATCGAAGAAAAAACAATGCACATCGATTCTACCCATCAGGATCGATTAACACTACTCGGCCAGATGACATCAAGCTTTATTCATGAGTTTAGGAACCCACTAACATCTGTTCAAGGATTTATTCAATTGCTGAAAGCTGATTATCCGGATATGAAATATTTAGATATCATTTCTAGTGAATTGGATCAACTTAATTTTCGTATTTCGCAATTCTTACTTTTATCAAAAAAGGAATTAATTGGAAAAGAAAAGGATGACTTCAATTTAAATAAATTAATTGATGAAGTATTAAACTTTCTATATCCAAGCATTCTCGATGGAAAAGTAAAAATAAGAAAAGAATTAAGTGAAGATATTACTCTTAATGGGTATGCGGATGAAATTAGGCAGGTATTAATTAATATCATATTTAATGCGATTGATGTATTAAATCATGATGAGAATCCCACTCCAACAATTGAGATCAATAGCAGTCTCAAAAATCAGTCCATCAAAATCAATATTTCCAATAATGGTCCAGTGATCCCAGCTGAACTTAGAAAATCCATTTTCGAACCATTTTTCACGACAAAAAAACTGGGTACAGGTCTTGGTTTGTTTGTATGTAAAGAAATTATTGAAAAACATAAAGGGAATTTAGATTGTGATTCCACCCCTGATAAAACTACATTTTCGATTAGCTTACCAGTCACAGCCATCAATAGTGGCAATGAACATGGTCATTCATAGTCCTATTATCCAATCCCACTTTCATTAAAGCAGGGATTTTTTTATTTCTCTTCAATATATCTTCCGTAATAGACTCCTGTTGCATATGATGAACTAAAAATTTTTATCAGGAGATTAGGCCCATGTTTACATTAAAGGTTGATAATGAAATTGAGCTTCAGTTGTTTCAGCAGCATCACGCCTTAATGCTGTATAAGATGGTTGAGGAGAATCGTGAACATTTACGTGAATGGATGCCCTGGGTGGATAGCATGAACTCCCTTTATCAATTTGAGTCGATTATTCCCGTATGGCTGTCCCAGTTCTCAGAAAATAGCGGATTAAACGTAGGGATACTCTATAAAGGTGAACTAGTGGGCTCAATTGGATTACATCAAATTGATTGGCATAACCGTATGACAAGTATCGGTTATTATCTTTCCAAAAATGCAGAAGGTCATGGGATCATGACTCGTTCCGTTCAATCCCTTATAAACTATGCCTTTTTCACATTAGGCTTAAACCGTGTTGAAATTCGCTGTGGTATAAAAAACAAAAAAAGCCGTGCGATTCCTGAGAGATTCGGTTTTGTAAAGGAAGGGATCATTAGAGACGGCGAACAATTGTATGGACAATTTCATGATCTTTTTGTTTATAGTATGCTTGCCCGCGACTGGAATAAAAGAATTGCCTATTAAAAAATGTCTAATTACAAATCGTTGCATGCTGCCCATTGGCAGCATTTTTTATAGGCCGATTTGCTAATAGAATTTTTTTTTGAAATAATGTATACAGTAAAACGTAAGTGAGGTGGCAAACCTTACCTTTTGTAAGGTGATAGATGATTTGGATGAATGTAATTATTATTGTTATCCTAATAGCCTTTACCGCACTTTTTGTCGCTTCTGAATTTGCGATGGTAAAGGTTAGAACAACAAGAATTGATCAATTACTGTTAGAAGGAAACCCAAAAGCAGAAGCAGCAAAGAAAGTCATTTCTAATTTGGATGGATATTTATCGGCTACTCAGGTTGGAATTACAATCATCTCCCTAATATTAGGATGGCTGGGTGAGCCCACTATTCGAAAACTGCTAGATCCCGTTTTTGAATGGATTCAATTACCTTTATCTTTAAAGCACATTATCTCGTTTATCATTGCTTTTATTGCTATAACCTATTTCCATGTTGTAATTGGAGAATTATCACCAAAAACGATAGCGATTCAAAAAGCAGAAGAAATCCTCTTGTTTTTTGCTCGGCCGTTAATCCTATTTTATAAGCTGATGTATCCCTTTATTTGGATTCTTAATCGTTCCGCCAGATTTGTTACTGGACTGTTCGGGATACAACCGGCATCTGATCATGATATCGTCCTTTCGGAAGAAGAACTGCGGTTAATCCTTTCTCAAAGCTATGAGAGTGGGGAAATAAATCAATCTGAATACCGTTATATGAACCGAATTTTTGAATTTGATAACCGGATTGCGAAAGAAATTATGGTTCCGAGAACTGAGCTTGTAACTCTATCCAGGGATGCCTCAATGGAAGAAATTATTGAAATAGTCAAGGAAGAAAAATACACTAGATATCCCCTTATTGATGGTGACAAAGATAATATTTTAGGTGTTGTTAATATTAAAGAGGTCTTAACCGATTGTATTCAGCAAAAATGTACCGGCGAAAGACCGCTTATCCCTTATCTTAAGCCAGTCATTCATGTCATTGAAACAATTCCCATTCAGGAACTACTAGTCAAACTGCAAAAAAACCGATCACACATGGCCGTTTTATCTGATGAATATGGAGGGACAGCAGGAATTGTCACTGTCGAAGATATTCTTGAAGAAATTGTTGGTGAAATAAGGGATGAATTTGACTTGGATGAACTCCCCCTTGTTCAGAAAAAAGCAGATGGTCATTTTATTTTGGATGGAAAAGTACTGATAAGCGAAGTAAACGATCTACTGGGCACATCACTTGATGAGCAAGATGTAGACACGATTGGGGGTTGGTTTTTAACACAAAAGTTTGATGTACATAAAGGTGATTCCATCGAAAACGACGGATTTGTATTCCAAATTAATGAGATAGAAGGTCACCATATCTTATATATTGAAGTTTATAAAGCAAAAACAGAACAAAAAAAAGTAGAAGTGGCTCCTGAATAGGAGCCAGTATTATTTTATATAATTTTTGTAATATTTCGTCTTTACTGTTCATATTCACTATGTTTTCCCATAAAATATAGTTATCAACCAATATACTAACCAGAACGTTTGACTGTACGGTTCAAATTCTTTATAATTATTGTTAATTTACAAAATTGTCGAGGTGGTATAATGACCATTAGACGAGATTAGCAGAAAACTAGATATGAGTATATTGTGATACGAGTTAATTTTTTTTATTAAACTGGGAGGTGACTCCTTACCTGTCTAAAAACGGGATAAGGGAACTTATTTGGACATATTTAACTTGGTTATTATAGCCATTTTAATTGCTTTAACTGCTTTTTTTGTAGCTTCAGAATTTGCTATTATCAGAGTAAGAAGCTCAAGAATTGATCAGTTAATCGAAGAAGGAAATTCGAGTGCTGTGACTGCTAAACGAGTGATTTCGAACCTAGATGAATACCTTTCTGCCTGTCAGTTAGGAATTACCATTACTGCCCTTGGATTAGGTTGGCTTGGTGAATCGACATTTGAAAAGATCCTGCACCCTATTTTTAAAGGCCTGCATATTCCCGAAAGTTTTAACCAAATATTATCTGTAGGCTTTGCATTTGCAGCGATTACATTTTTACATGTCGTAATTGGTGAACTTGCACCTAAAACATTGGCGATCCAGAAAGCAGAATGGATTACCCTGATGATGTCACGTCCGCTCATCCTTTTTTATAAGGTGATGTTTCCTGTAATTTGGCTGCTTAATGGCTCTGCACGAATTACAACACGTTTTTTTGGGCTTAAGCCTGTTTCTGAAAACGAAATCGCCCATACAGAGGAAGAGCTTCGAATTATTCTATCTGAAAGCTACAAAAGTGGTGAAATTAACCAATCAGAGTTTAAGTATGTAAATAAAATTTTTGAATTTGATAACCGGATTGCCAAAGAAGTTATGGTCCCTAGAACGGAAATCGTTTCCTTATCTAAGGATGATACATTAGAGACTTTTCTTCAGGTTTTACGTGAAGAAAAATTCACACGGTATCCCATCATTGATGGTGATAAGGATCATATAATTGGGCTTATTAATATAAAAGAAGTTATGACTGATTTAATTGGTAATGAAAAACTAGCTGAACGGACTCTAGAAAACTATACACGACCAATAATTAGAGTAATAGAAACGATTCCTATCCATGACTTATTAGTAAAAATGCAAAAAGACCGTGTTCATATGGCGATTTTAATGGACGAATATGGCGGTACTTCCGGGCTGGTTACTGTTGAGGATATCTTAGAAGAAATTGTTGGGGAAATTCGTGACGAATTCGATATGGATGAAATTCCAGAGATTCGCAAAATTAAGGAAAACCATTATATTATCGATTCTAAAGTATTAGTTAGTGAGGTCAATGATTTATTGGGAGTGGAGATTGACGATGAAGATGTCGATACGATTGGCGGTTGGATTCTAACCGAAAATTACGAAGCAAAAGAAGGAGACATCCTACTTCATGATACCTATTCCTTTAAAATTCTCGATATGGAAGAGCACCATATTAAATATATTGAGGTCACGAAAAATGCCAATAATGGTGAGGCAGTTAGCTCACAAGTATCAATATCCAATTCAGAAGTGCTATCTTAAAAAACTTCCTAAACCAGATCGTTTTCCGGTCTGGTTTTTTTGTGGAGAAAAAAAAGATCAGATTGTTTGTATCTGATCTTTTTATCTTATGAAAAAAAATTATTTTGTTTTAATAATTATCATATCCTCTTCAACTTTTGCGATTTTAACTAAATGTGAATCAAGACGTCGATTAATATGCTGTATATCGCTATTGTTTGATTCTTCAATCCGCTGAAGTGATTCTTTAATATCGGAAAGGTCAATTTGGTTTACTTCTACACGGTGTTCAATGCTATCCATCTTTTCAAGCCTTGATAGTCGTTTTTCAATATTATCTAGTGTTTCATTGAATGTTTGAATTAAGCTTTTAATGTCAGTAACATTCTCTGTTAACTTATCGAACTCCTTCACCATTGTAAAACCCCCTTTTTTCTTGCCTTAATCGTAACATTATTTTCACTATATATATGTTACAATATCAGCAACACTTGTACGGTAGATTAAATGGTCATAAAAAATTAACTTTTCCAAACTCTTAATACATATCCACCACATCCACACTGATCAATGAATTTAATCTTTACTTGATCAGGATACAACTCCTCTAGTAGAGGCTGTATATAATCGACAGGATTTCCAAATGTTTCAGCTGTCACTAGATTTACAAAGTGCCCCTTTTTCGTTTCTTCCACTGCCTGCAATGCATCTTTAATGATCAGATCAATATTAAATTCATATTCATCATGCTCTAAATCCTTCGTCCAATCTTTATCCATATAATCCTCCATAAAAGATATATTTATTAGTTATATTTAAACCTTTTATAAAAAATAAGTAGTGACTCTTCGCATACAAGTGAACATTTTAAGGAAAAAAAATGAACATTTTTAAAAATTATGATACCTGAAGAAAGTCCGTGAATAATATCACATGCAAAACTAAATAAAAGTTATACTCTTTCAATATAGGGAAATGGGAATCAATTTTTATCTAGGTTCTTTTTTTACATCCATTTCTTTCCTTATGAATCATTACCTAATAGGAAAAGGTTGGTGCATTTAGATGTTTATTTCTATCGATGAAAGAGCTGCCTCATGGTTCACAAGAGAATTCGAATTTCATAAACCATTTAGCATTCGGATGTTTCCTCAATATGCCGGTTTTGGAATGAAGCATAGAGGATTTAGCCTTGCTTTTTCAGCAGAAACACCTGCTAATGTTGGTTATACAATTGATGTAAATGGAATTACCTTCTTTGTTGAAGTCAATGATGTTTGGTTTTTTGGAGATACCGAAACTTGCTTAACGATTGATAATGACTCAGAGGAACTATTGGTCCAATATAATGAACTTGCAAGCTCAGCCGTATCTTAAAATCAAGATAATTACTAACTAATTAAAGTATAAAAAAACAAGCCAGCATCGTACATCTGGCTTGTTTTTTAGTTTCATTAGTTTACTTGCTTATCTAGGCTTGGCGGCAGTAATTTTTCACTTTCGAATACTTTCCCAAGTTTTTCTTCAGCTTGTGTTAAGCTTGCTGATGCTGCATCAAGATTAGGAACATCTTTTTTCAATTCATCAGCTTTTGTTTGGTAGGAAGCGGCATAATCTTTAATAGCTGAGTCAAGGTCTGCTTTTTTATCCTTTAATTCCGCAGGCACTTGATAATTATTTAATTCTGTTGCAACAGCCGCTGCTGCTTCACTCGCTTTAGCCCGGTCTTCAGCAGTTGGTAATTCCTCAGGCTTGGCATCTTCCTTAGTTGCCTTTGCGACATAAACATTTAAATCAGTATCTTTTGCGTTAATTTTATTTCCAAGATCCATATAAAATTTGACTAATTCCTTTTTTACATCCACTTTTGGTGCTGCTTCTTCCTTTTTTTCCTTCTTATCTGTTTTTGATTCATTATTGCTGGAACATGCAGTTAGACCAATTGCCATAGCTAGTGCAAATAATAATACAAAAAACTTTTTCATTTCTATTCCCCCTAATTCTCTATTTAATAAACCTTGTATATTTTACAACATAAATTTAGACGAGAAAAGTAAAAGGGTCACAAAATTTAATTTTAAAGTTCCATCAACAAACTTACATTTATTGCTGGCTCTATTAGCCAGTGCTATATCCCAAGGATTTGTCGTCGCAGCTCTTGATCTGTGCCAATGTTACTCTGGCAGGCGTTCTGCATTTTTATGGTTGTCATTCATCTGTACTGTTTTTATAGAATTTCTGCTTCTTTGCTCTTTTGAATTGATCCTTTAACACAAGGTTAATTATTTTCAGTTAAAGCAAGAGCATTTTCTTAAAGAAGAACCTAAAATACAATTTTATATTACCGATCTTGATGGACTGATTACACATATAAAACCTCAGAAGAAGAAAATGGAAAACACCTCTCACAGTTGAGAGGTGTCTTCATTTCTATTCGGTGCTTTAACAAATAAGTCTATAATAAGTAATTTTTTTTGCTTTTTTTTCTGTAAAATTGAGATAATAGCATTAGACAATAATATACTCAAAAAACGAGGGGTTTCATAATGTTAAATCGTAAGAATAAAACACGGCATTTAGCGACAATTTTTCTTGCTGTGATGGGAATCGGCTTTTTAGCCACTATTCCGATACAGAATTCAATCTGGGGGAGCATCCTACAAGGGGGATTTGAAGCCGGTCTGGTAGGAGGACTGGCTGACTGGTTTGCGGTAACCGCATTATTCCGTCATCCACTAGGAATTCCTATTCCACATACTGCTCTCCTTCCCAAAAATCGTAACAGAATTATTGCTGGAATAATTTCAATGTTAGAAAATGATTGGCTAACAAAAGAGAGTATTCGAAAAAAAATAGACACCATCAATTTCACTAAAAAACTATTTGAGATCATCTATAATGAATTACCATCACAAGCCGTTCAAAAGTCTTTCCTAATGATTTCTAAACATTTAATTAAAATATTTGATATAAAAAAATTTGCTCCGCTTCTAGAAAAAGAACTAAAATTACGAATCAACGATTTGGATAGCAAGAATTATCTCCCCTTGCTTATCGACCAGATTAGTATTAGAAAATATGATGAAAAAGTACTAGATTATATTCTAAAAGAAATTGATGAATGGGCCAGGAAAGAAAGTACAAAATACAAACTTGGTGGGTTGGCTGTAGATGCGGTGGAAAATATTAAGGCAGATGGTTTTATGCAATTTGCCTTAAAGTCATTTAGCAACCTTGTTAATGAAGAAAAGCTAGGGAACATTATCCAAAGTCTTATTCTAAAAGGTGTAGCCAGCTATAGTGACCCCTTAAATCAAAATAGACATACCTTAATGATTCATATGAATAAAAAGCTGCAATCAATAAAAAGTGATGAAAAGATTTATGAAGAACTTAATAACTTTAAATCCCAGCTAGTAGATAAATGGGAGTTGCAAGAACAAATTACTGATTTATTAAGTCAGATCCAGCAAAAAGCTTATGACTTTGTCGAAAAACCTGCCTTTTATGATGATTATCTCCTCCCTTTAATTAAAAAGGGCTTAGAAGGTATCGAATTAAATCCAGAAAAAGTGAACGTTATTGAAGCTTGGATTAAAAATCATATTTTTAGTTTTGTTGATAAAAATCATTCAAAAATAGGAATGCTTGTTAAAGAAAATTTAGAAAAACTAGATGATAAAACACTTATCGATATGGTTGAAACTAACGTTGGAAAAGACCTTCAATGGATCCGTGTCAATGGTGCAGTATGTGGATTTTTAATAGGGATTGTTTTAGTAGGTATTAAAGCACTTTTTTAATGCTTTGCAAAAAAAGCTACCATTTATTGGTGGCTTTTTTTCGTCCATGAAATTCTTGCTTCGTCCTCTTGAAATCAAAGTTATTTTTCAGAGTATGTCAACATAATTAGTACTGTAGTCATATCTTTTAGGTTAAAAAGAGGAGGCGGGAAAATGGCAATTAGGTTGATTAAAATTTCTGTTGTGTATTTTGTCATTGGGGTTTGCATGGGTATGTATATGTCAATGACGGAAAGTTTCGACTTCACACCGGTCCACGCCCATATTAATTTATTAGGTTGGCTGACTATGGCTGTCGCTGGTCTCATCTATGTTGGTTTTCCAGGTGCTGCGGAAACAACACTGGCAAAGGTTCACTTTTGGCTTCATAATATTTCTCTTCCCATTATGATGATTGGACTCGCTTTTTTAGTAACCGGAACGGAAAGTGCCGCGCCTGCAGTAGCTACAGGTGGGACCTTGATGGTATTAGGTATCATTGTCTTTGCAATCAATATCCTTAAAAATGTAAGGAATTGAGTTGCTCCTGTTGTCTATGATATTATTTATTTTATTTCGTCCAGACAAAAGACGCCTTTTCTGGCGTCTTTTTTATTCTAACGGTACGTTTGCAAGAATTTCTTTCTTAGTTTGGCTTTTTCTTCATCAGATTTCTTGTAATCATAATTATAAATGGCGCCTTCCCAATCACCATACATTGGGTTTGGAAACAGAATCAGCTTTTTACCGAATTCCTCTCGATATCTGTCCACTGCTTGATTTCTTTCTGAAACGGATAACACATCAAAACCACTAAAATCTCCAAGGTTATCGCCAAATAATAGAAGTATTTCATGTGTTCTCCCTACTTGCCTGCGGCGCGTTTCTTTCCCAATTTCACCAGGCTGCAGTAATAATACATGGTCTGAATCAGCTTGGGGTGCACCTACAATCTGTAAATTTTTAATAGCTGCAGTTTTTTGTGATTCATAACGGTTGGAAATGTAATAAATCTCTACACCTAAAGAATTTGCATAATGCAAAAACTCTATTGCCCCCGGAAGTGGTTTTGCTTTAGTTCGATTGAACCATTCATTCCAATTAAAAGGAATTTTTCTTCCGGCAATTACATACCTAGCTTGGTGTGGGCTGTTATTTAAAATGGTTTCATCGATATCAAGGACAATTGCTGGCTTTAAGTTATTTTTCCCCCTTTCTTTTTTCATGATTTCGTCCAATCTCATCCTTCCAATGTTATAGCCTTGATAATATAACCCTTTTGCTTCCCCGGCGCTTTGAAACCAAAGTACCGACATCGTATTTTGTTCAGCCAAGTTTGCCGTTGTTTCTGCATTTGCAACAACTTTATAAAATGAAAGTGTTAAAACAATGGCCATAATCAGGACAGTTATTCTCCTCAACAACAAAACCATTACCTCCTTTAATTGACAATGTTAGTATGTGGAATCGCAAAAATCTCCATCCATCTATCGGGTTATGTTCTTTAATTGTCACTTTACTTCATTCCACTTATCGGATATATTTTTCTTATCAACCGATAAGTAAATTTACATGAAGGGAATTCATTTTATGGGTAAGAACAATAAACAAATAGGAGCTATGGATCACAAGGAAACATACCAAACGATTATTAATACTGCTCAGCGCTTATTCATGGAGTTAGGTTATCGGGCAGTATCTACCAGGAAAATTGCACAAATTTGTGGAGTCACACAGCCAGCTATTTATCATCATTTTAAAAATAAACAAACGCTTTATGTTGCTGTCATGCGGCAAACTCTTCACCATACAGAAGCGGACCTAAAAGCTATCTTAGCCGAATTCACCTCATTTCAAGAAAGGTTTACTCAAATTGCAATCTATATGATGATTCATTTTGAAATCGATATGGCACAAATGTTTCATGACATTTCTCATGAGTTAGGCCCTGATGACCAACAACTCATTCATCAATGGTGGATGGAAGGTTTTTTAATGCCTGTCGTAAAAATGATTAATGATGGAATCTTAGAGGAGGAAATTAAAAATCCAGCATTGCTTAATACAAATTCAACCGAGTTAGCCTATTTAATATTAAATATAATTAAATCGATTCTCCAGCCTGAAACTACTGCAAAACTATCCAAAAAACAGCGGCTTACAATGGCTGAGGAAAAAGCCAAGTTAATGGTTGAAATTTTTATTAATGGAATTAGGGCATAATTTTTTTGCCGGCAACTTATCAATTGATAAGGAAATAGATTGGAGTGAAAGACATGGAGAAAAAATGGTTTAAAATGTATGGCAATGCTGTAAGCGGGAAAAAAGGCAGATGGATAGTTCTTATAACATGGCTGTTACTTGTAGCAGTATTGAATGTTACTCTCCCACAAGCAGATTCCCAAAAGAATGAAATGGCACAAAATTTAGAATCACATTCTCCATCTCAGCAAGCAAAAAAAGTCGCTGAGAAGGAATTCCCGGCTACTTCAGGTACTCCTGCCCTATTAACCTGGTATAAATCAGCTGGAATTACTGATGAAGACCTTTCACTCATTCAAAAATATTCCAAGGAATTAGATAAAAATCCAGTAAACTCACTGGATTCCGTCGTGCCATTTTATCAATTCCCTCTCCCTGTTCTTAAGCAACAGCTCTCACAGGATGGCACAACGTTAATTTTGCCTGTAACCTTTAAAAAGGATACTGACAAGGGGATTATTGCAGATGGTTTATTAGCGTTTAAAGAGAAAGCAGTTTCTATTTTTCCCATAAATCCAAATAAAGTGAATTTAGATGATATCAATCAATTACTATTACGAATCACTGGACCTGCAGGTATAGCTACTGATGCAACAGCGTTATTCAGTCAGGGAGACCTTTCCCTACTGTTTGGAACGGTAGCAATAGTTCTCGTCCTATTACTAATAATCTATCGCTCTCCTATTTTAGCTTTGATACCATTGCTAGGGGTAGGGATTGCCTATGGTGTCATTAATCCGATTCTTGGAGGAATTGCCAAGGCTGGCTGGGTAGAGCTTGACTCACAAGCCCTTTCGATAATGACCGTACTTCTTTTTGGTGCAGGAACCGATTATTGCCTATTCCTAATCTCACAGTTTAGAAATCATTTACTCGTAGAACAAGATAAGCTAACAGCCATGAAGCTTTCACTAAAAGGGGCCTCTGGTGCGATAGCGATGAGTGGACTTACTGTAGTCTTCTCGTTGTTGGTACTTTTACTATCTAAATATGGTGCGATTCACCGATTTGCCATCCCATTTAGCCTTTCCATTCTAATTATGATGGCGGCAAGTCTGACACTAATTCCTGCACTATTAAGCATTATTGGAAGGGTCTCTTTTTATCCGTTCCTGCCACGGACAAGAGAAATGCACGAGGAACGCGCGCTAAAGAAAGGGAAAACTGTAGCACCTCAAAAAAGTAAAGCGGGATTTGCTGCACGACTAGGGAATCTAATCGTGAAAAAACCACTCCACTTGATGGTAATCACATTATTATTTTTAGGTGTTTTTGCCTTTTTTTCAACCAAGATAATCTATACCTATGATACTTTGTCTTCTTTTCCAAAGGATATGCCATCAAGAGAAGGCTTCAAAATAATTTCAGAGCACTTTAATCCTGGTGACCTGGCCCCAGTCCAAGTAATTGTCCAAACAGATGGAAAAGCCAACACTGTAAAAGAGGATTTACAGAAAGTATCCTTTGTTGAACTTGTTTCTAAGGGAATAAAAGGCTCAAAAAATTCAAATATAATAAGCTATAATATAGAAATGAATGTCAATCCTTATTCAAATAAAGCAATGAGTCATATACCAGACCTTCGGAATAAGGTTGAAAGGAGCTTAAAAAGGGCTGGAATTACGCATGCTTCTGATAAAGTTTGGATTGGGGGTCTAACAGCTGAACAATACGATACCGAACAGACAACCAATCAGGATAGCCGCATCATCATTCCGATTGTCATTAGTATCATTGCTGTTTTGCTGCTTGCATATCTACGTTCACTCACTGCAACAGCCTATTTAATTGGAACTGTTCTTTTATCTTTCTTTAGTGCACTTGGACTTGGCTGGGTACTTCTGCACTATATTTTCGGTGTTGAAGCAATCCAAGGTTTTATTCCGCTTTATGCCTTTGTGTTTATTGTTGCATTAGGGGAAGATTATAATATCTTTATGATTTCGAGCATATGGAAAAAAAGCAAGCAGTTACCACTGCCTCAGGCTATTAAAGAAGGAGTCGCTGAATCCGGATCTGTTATTACTTCAGCTGGAATAATTCTAGCAGGAACCTTTGCCATATTAACAACCTTGCCTATTCAAGTACTTGTTCATTTTGGTACGATCACTGCTATCGGTGTTTTATTGGACACCTTCATCGTACGGCCATTACTTGTACCATCGATTACAGTCCTGCTCGGCAAATGGGCATTTTGGCCTTCAAAACAGCACATTGAAGCGGTAGAACGTAATACTGCACATGAATAATTCCAACAAATAAAGCAGTGGGTTGCCCCACTGCTTTTTCCTAATCCTATTTCAAATAGTTTATTAACTAACTCGTTCTTCAACATTATTTTTGATTGAATCTCGTTTATGAAATCCTTTTGCATAATAAACTGCAACCAAGAATACTAGGAATAATGGTCCAATTACTAATGCAATCCTCGTATCAGGATTATAAGCCATTAACCCAATGACAAAAGCTAAGAAGGCTAATGAAATATATGAAGTAAATGGGAAAAGTGGCATCTTATATTTTAAAGCTTTCGTCTCAGTCGGCTTTAAGGTCTTACGATAGCGAATTTGCGATAAAAGAATGACTCCCCACGTCCAGATCGCACCAAAGGTCGCAATACTAGTAACCCATGTAAAAACTTTTGCAGGAACAATATAATTTAAGACGACGCCAATCAATAACGCACCGGCAGAAGCAACTACTGCAATCCCTGGAACACCACTTTTTGTAACCTTCGCGAAATTCTGTGGTGCCTCACCATGCTGAGCAAGGTTAAATAACATCCGTGCCGTACTAAAAATCCCACTGTTACAGGACGAAAGTGCTGCTGTTAGTACGACGAAGTTAATAATACCTGCTGCTCCCGGTATCCCGATTTGTTCAAAGGTTAGTACAAATGGGCTTCCTTTTGTACCAATTTCCTCCCATGGATAGATAGACATAATAACAAATAAAGCACCCACGTAAAAAATTAGAATACGCCAGAAAACAGAATCGATTGCTCTTGCAAGAGATTTTTCAGGATTTTTAACCTCACCTGCAGTTACCCCAATCATTTCAATCCCTAAATAGGCAAACATAACCATTTGTAAAGATAATAATACGCCTTTAATCCCATTAGGGAATAACCCGCCATGATCCCATAAATTCTTAATTCCAGTAGCAATACCACCGTTGCCAATACCAAAGAAAATCATTCCTATACCAATGGCAATCATCGCAATAATCGTAACAATTTTAATTAGCGCAAACCAAAATTCTAATTCACCATACGCTTTTACCGCAAGGAAATTGACAGTCGCCATAACCACCAGTGCGGTTAGTGCCCAAATCCACCGTGGAACATCCGGATACCAATACTCCATGTAAATTCCTACAGCTGTAATCTCTGCCATACAGGTAACGACCCATAAAAACCAGTAATTCCAGCCTGTTATGTATCCAGCAAGTGGCCCTAAATAATCCCGTGCATATTTACTAAAAGAACCTGCAACCGGTTTTTGAATTGCCATTTCTCCCAGTGCCCGCATGATAAAAAACATAATCAGTCCTGCAACTGCGTATCCAACTAAAATACCTGGTCCGGCCATCTTAATGGCTGTTGCAGAACCAAGAAATAATCCCACCCCGATGGCTGCCCCTAAAGACATCAAGGTGATATGCCTTTCTTCTAACCCACGATGAAGCTCTTTCCCATGAGTGCTTTTACTCATATAAATCCCCCTTTATGAATAAACTTCAAAATTTCTCTCATCCCATGAAATAATTTCGTCACTTTATTAATATATCAATGTTAGCCTTTACTTTTAAGCCTTTTTTTAATAATTCCTCCTTTTTTCCTAATGGTAACGCTTTCAAAAGAGTAATTATTAAAATTTTTACTCTTTTTTGATTACTTGAAATAATTTTAACATTATTTCATATTATTTATTTTGTTAAAATACATGAAATTATTTTATATTTTTTGTAAAATTAAACAAAGGCATTTTATGAACTGAAAAAGACTACCATATGTCATTATATATTAATCCGGGGGTAATCATTTTGAATACTAGACTACACGATCCATTTAAGACTGCCTTTGATAGCTTAGATGAATTTGCCGACCTTATTAGTCAGGTACTAATGTGCCCTATTACAATTGAGGATGCAAACCACCGTCTACTTGCCTATAGTACACATGATGAACGTACGGATCCAGCAAGAATTTCTACCATCATAGGCCGGAGAGTACCGGAAAAAGTCATTAATCAATTATGGAAAGAAGGAACGATTCCTGCTTTACTTAAGACCCAAGAGCCCATCCGTGTGAAAAACATGAATGATATAGGGCTTAACCATAGAGTCGCAATCTCAATTTGGAAACAAGATGAAGTGATCGGATTTATTTGGGCGATAGAAATTGATAAATCATTAACGGCTGATGATTTCACCCTTTTAAAAAAAGCAGCAGATTCAGCAAAAAATAAACTATTACAGCTTCAGACGAGAAAGAACAAAAAAGAAGAACGTTCACAAGAATTCTTTTGGAAACTATTAACAGGTCATTTGAAAACAAAAGAGGAAATTTCCGAACACTTCCATTCCTTACAACTAACACCGCCGACCTCTTATGCGGTTCTTGTGTTTCAGTTCCAAGAGAATATCACGAACAAAGTAGAGCAATCCATCTCATATCTTTTGAAAACAAATCAACGGATAAAAATTACTCTTTATACAATAGACTGCAATCAACTAATTCTATTGGTATCAGTTACTAATATTGAAAACCCCTTCAATGAACTTGATCAATTTGCGAAATTCTTTGTCCTGCAAATGAGTGAAAGATATGGTATAAAGGCGATCAATCCAGGCTTTAGCAGTATTAAAGAGGATTATCAAAAAACAAACAAAGCATATAAGGAAACATTGGCGGTTTTATCAATTAAAGAAAAATTCCCAATTGAAACTAAGGACATTTTTAATTATCAAAAGCTTGGAATATATCAAATTTTTGATCTTATTTTAGAAAAAAGACAAACCGAAGAATATGAAAATTATTCCTTAAAACTGCTTCATGAATATGACCAAAAACACAACAGCAATTTAATTGAAACTTTAGAGGTTTTCTTAAATAAAGATAACAACATTAATGATGCAGCCAAGGAATTAAATGTCCATGCTAACACATTAAATTATCGACTTAAACGAATCACCGAAATTGGTGATGTAAATTTCAAGGATCCCAACCAAAAAATGATCCTCTACCTAGATTTAAAACTGGAAAAATATCAGGGGATTTGAACTTTTTGTGAAAATCCCCAAAAAGAATGAAAATCTTTCTCTTTTCTAAACAAAGAAATTCTCTGGCAAACATTCTATACTTTAGCCATAGCAAAACACTTTAATGTAACTAGGGGAGGAAATAAGATTATGTTTATAGGTGTACCTAAAGAAATTAAAAATAATGAAAATCGTGTAGCACTAACTCCAGCAGGTGTTGTTTCATTCCTAAATGCCGGCCACACTGTGTTAATGGAAAAGGACGCTGGAATTGGAAGCGGTTTCACTAACGACGATTATGCTAAAGCTGGTGCTGAGATTATAGATAGCGCTGAACAGGTATGGACAAAAGCAGATATGATTATGAAAGTGAAAGAGCCTCTTTCAAGTGAATATAAGTACTTCCGCCAAGGTTTAATTTTATTTACTTACTTACACCTTGCAGCTGAGCCAGAGTTAGCAAAAGCTCTTAAAGAAAAAGGTGTTATCGCAGTTGCTTATGAAACAGTTTCTGTAAACAGGACTCTTCCACTGCTTACACCAATGAGTGAAGTAGCTGGACGCATGGCTGCTCAAATTGGCGCACAGTTCTTACAAAAAAATCATGGTGGACTTGGAATTCTCCTTGCTGGTGTCCCAGGAGTTAACCGTGGAAAAGTTACCATTGTTGGTGGTGGGATTGTTGGAACCAATGCAGCTAAAATGGCCATCGGTTTAGGTGCTGACGTAACAATTATTGATCTAAGTGCTGACCGTCTTCGTCAGTTAGACGACATTTTTGGAAATCAAATCAAAACATTAATGTCTAATCCTCTCAATATTGCTGAAGCAGTGGCAGAAGCTGACCTTCTGATCGGAGCAGTATTAATCCCTGGTGCAAAGGCTCCTAAGCTGGTTACAGAAGAAATGGTTAAATCGATGAAGCCTGGTTCAGTGATTGTCGATGTTGCGATTGACCAAGGTGGAATTGTTGAAACAATCGACCATGTGACAACACATGACAATCCAACCTTTATCAAACATGGGGTTGTACACTATTCTGTTGCAAATATGCCTGGTGCAGTTCCAAGAACTTCAACAATAGCACTAACCAATGTTACAGTTCCATATGCATTGCAAATCGCAAATAAAGGGGTTTTCAAAGCCATTTCTGAAAATGCTGCATTATATCTTGGCGTTAACGTTGCCAACGGAGAAATCACTTATGAAGCAGTAGCAAAAGATCTAGGGTTTGACTATGTAACAGTTGAAAAAGCATTAGAAAAAGAACTAGCTACGATTTAATTGTTGTTATTCCCCTCAAGAAACTCTTGAGGGGATTTTTGATTAAAGGGGATGGTTTTCATGAATCAATTGAGTTACCGCGATACATGGGCTGAAATTTCACTAGACCATATTAAAAATAATTTTCTACAGTTTAGGCAGTTTGTTCACCCACATGCAAAAATCATGGCAGTGGTTAAAGCAGATGGATATGGACACGGGGCCATTGAAATTGCAAAAACAGCGATAGAAGCTGGTGCAGATTATTTAGCAGTTGCTCTTGTAGATGAGGCCATCAAACTTAGACTGTCTGGGATCACACAACCCATTCTCGTACTCGGGTATACTCCGACACGTTCGATTCGGGCTGCCATTTTAGAGAATATTACGCTAACAGTCTTTGACCATGAAGTATTGGATGAAGTCATTGTCCAAGCGGATAGCTTAAGCAAAACTGCTTCTATTCATTTGAAAATTGATACCGGTATGTCCAGGATTGGCGTTACTTCCAGTGATGATGCACTAATTCTTGCGAAGAAGGCCATGAAAGCAACAAATGTTTGTCTTGAAGGGGTATTTACTCATTTTGCTAATGCAGATAGTGAAAACAGTGACCTTACATATGCACAGTTTAATAAATTTCAATCAATAGTAGAATATTTGGAAAATAACTGTATTTATATACCCATAAAACATTGCTGCAACAGTGCTGCAACAATGAAATTCCCAGAAATGCATCTGGACATGGTTCGAATTGGAGTTTCCTTGTATGGGTTATATCCAGATGCTTCGTTAAAAAACCACTCCATCCAGCTAAAGCAGGCCATGACCTTCAAAACGAAAATTGCAGCAATAAAAAAAGTAGCAGCTTCACAAGCAATCAGCTACGGGTGGACTTGGAAGCCGGAAAGAGTAAGTCTTATCGCAACCCTTCCGCTTGGATATGCTGACGGACTTTCCCGTCTCCTATCAAACCGTGGGAAGGTTTTAATTCATGGGCAAAAATCTGCTATTGCAGGAAGGGTGTGCATGGATCAAACGATGATCGATATTACGGATATACAAAATTGTTCTGTTGGTGATGTAGTCACCATATTTGGAGAAAGCTGCTCTTCTTTTCAGTCCGTAGACGAAATTGCCCATTTAATGAGCACCATCAATTATGAGGTTGTTTGTTTAATTGGGAAAAGAGTCCCCCGAGTGTATGACAACTACAATGAACTATTCAAACCTGCAAAGAATGTACAAAGTAATTTATTATTTTAATAACAAAGGCAGCTATTTCGACTAGCTGCCTTTGTTTTGTAACACTGTGTTTATATCTCCAATTACATTAGGTCTGCCAATTGAATAATATTCAACTGGATATTTTTTTATAGATTCTAATTGAAAGCAATTTCTCCCGTCAAAGATAACGGGTTCTTTCATTAACTCATGGAAGAGATTTAATGGAACATTTTTAATTTCATCCCACTCAGTTACAATAAACGTAAGGTCAGCATTCATAAGAGCTCGCTCGAGAGTATCTGCATAAGAAATTAGCTTTCCTAAAACCTTTTTCACATTTGGAATAGAGACGGGATCATAGGCAATAACTATCGCCCCTTCTTGAACTAGACGCTTGGCTAACTTAATCGAAACGGCTTCCCTGATATCGTCTGTATTAGGTTTAAATGAAAGCCCCAGTAATGCAACTTTTTTCCCACGTAAACTTTGAAATCGGTTCAGGGCCTTTTCCACTAGTTTAAGTTCCTGTCTTTTATTAACTTTAATAACCTCCTCAATGAGGTTAAAAGCTTCTCCCGCATCATTACCCATTTGAACTAGTGCGTGGGTATCTTTCGGCAGGCATGAGCCGCCAAAACCTACTCCAGCCTTAAGAAATGATGATCCGATCCTTGAATCCATCCCCATTCCAAATGATACGTCTTCAATATTTCCGCCAATATGTTCACAAATACTTGCGAGTGCATTTACGTAACTAATTTTTAAAGCTAAGAATGAATTTGATGCTATTTTTATTAATTCAGCACTATTCGTATCCGTTTTAAAAATGGGAATACCAAACGGCTGATATAATTCTTCCAACGAATGGAGGGCTTCCTCACTATCAGATCCAATAATTATCCGATCCCCGTGAAAAGTATCATAAATTGCCGACCCTTGGCTGATAAATTCAGGATTGGAAACGATTTGAAATTTAAGACTTGTTTGCATTTCGGATTGAATCCAATTTTTAATTTTTGCATTGGTTCCCACTGGTACCGTACTTTTTGTAACGACAATGACGTTATTTCGCTTTATTGACCTGCCAATTTCTTTAGAAATCTGTTCAATATATTGTAAATCAAGGGAGCCATTTTCATTTTGAGGAGTTCCTACTGTTATTATGATGATTTCAGCCAATTTAAAGCTAATAGCAGGGCTAGTTGTAAACCGTAACCGCCCCTCCTCCATATTTTTCAACATCAGTTCATTTAATCCTGGCTCATAAATTGGAGGATTCCCATTGTTTAATGTACTTACTTTATGATGGTCCTGGTCTACGCAAATCACATCATGGCCGATGTCTGCTAAACAAACCCCTGTAACTAGTCCAACGTATCCTGTTCCAGCAATGGCTATTTTTTTCAATGAAGATTTTCCTTTCCTTATTGAGTATTTCTTATTAATTACTACTCAGTTCATTTCTCCATCCATTTATATAAAATTATTTCATGATAAACTGGATCAAAAAGTCCGTTGGAATGAAAAGTTGCTATCTTTTTGATTTTCCCATCTATTGAAATACCTTGTGACCTAAATCCTTGAATCACTTTATCTGTAAGTAGGACGGTCCTGCCTTGGAAATATTTCGCATCATACCGGAAATATTGATAAGTTTCTATCCTTTTGTGTGTATATGGAACCTCTAAATACTGTAACACCCTCGTTTCTTCCCATGTGTAGAGTATAACAGGTTCATTCATTTTCTCAATAAATGCATTCATTTTATAAACAGCTGGAGGTTCTTTAGCTTCCGTCGCTAATAGGGTTACATTTTGATTTACCTGATGGCCAAGGACGAAAATGCTGAGTCCCACTACTAGAAAAGGGATTCTTTCTGAAAAAAGACGAATACAAAGGAAAAATATCAATAAGACCGCAAGCGGGAGCGCATGTCTTGCTTTTTCTACATTTTGAGCCAATAGTGCCCAACCAAAATAACTGCTAAACAATATAAAAAGAAGGTTCATAAATGGCCATCTTTTTTTTGTTTTTTTGAACGCCCTAATAAATATATAAATGAGAAGGAAAATATAAATGACAGCACTAAGCACAGATTCAGTTGCAATTCCTGTCCATAAGATGTTCTTTGAGGAAAAAATGATAAATCTATCAAAAAAACCAATATTAGCTGCCTCTACCGTTCCTCCCCAATCATTGAAATGACCGCTGGTAAACGCTAAAGAAAGCTTAATAAAACCGATGATACTCCCCTCAGAAATGACAAGACCAATTACCCATATTGCTTGAAAGATGACTCCCGAGATCAAGTAATATATGATCTCTTTCATTTTTAATCCATCTTTTTTTACTTTCCAATAAAACAGAAAGATTATACCGATTGCAAAGGGCAAGTAGGAAAGGCGAATTCCTAGCATAAGACTCAAAAAACCTAATGGTATTAAGATCGCTCTTGAATTTTTTTTGTTTAAAGCAAAAAGAAGGCTCCATAAATACCACCAAAATGCTGCCAGTGCCGCTCCTTCTGACATCGGCTGATTAACCATAATAACACTGTAGCTTGCTGAATAAATAAGTGCTGTAGATAAACTAGCAAATGATCTCTGTATGAATCTCCTGGACAACTTATAAATGGGAAAAACAGAACTAGCATAACAAAAGACATTAAAAATCGTTAATGCTTTTGATGGGTCCATCACAAACAGATGAATGAATTTCCCTCCTAAAATAAAAAAGGGATATCCAGGGAAGTGCGGCTGCATAGCCATTAAATCATAGCGCTTCACTGCCAGTGCAAAATCTACCTGATCCCACGAGGAGGTATATGGATTAATAAAATACAGTTGAGATATAAAAACAATAATTATAGCTGCAACACTGATCACTAATAAAAAGGGATCTTTTAAATTACTTTTTAACAATAAATATCCACCACCTGATCTAGAGAAAAAGTACAAGGCATCGGCCTTGTACTTTAAATGTTCAAAAATTCATTTCACTTGTGTCTCAAGAATTTTAGTTGTCTTTGAATTCGTTTTATTCGTTTTATTCGTTTGCTTGCTTCCTGCAGGTTTGGAAGAGGTAAGCAATAAAATTGCGACAAAGTATCCGATATACGCCAATATTTCTTCAATAGAAGGCATGGAAGAATAGCCGAACAGCGCCTTTAGAAATATTCCTATATCCCCGGATAAAAGCGGAGCCGAACCAGTATCACGAAGGTAATGTGTGTAATCAATCGGATGCTCTGGCAGGAACCATGTTAGATCATATACATGTGGAAGAACACTGCCAATGATGTTAAGGTCCTGCATCATAGAAATCGCTTGAACTAGTAGTCCAGCAGAGATAAGAATAATAAAAGCACCGGTTATCTTGAAGAAGCTGCTTAACGGAATCCTCATCGTTCCTTTAAAGAACACATAAGAGACAATGGCGGCTATGGCCACTCCAGTAATTGCACCCCATCCTTGCATTGCAGCACCGATGTCTCCCCCTGTAATGGCAGCAAAAAAGAACACAGTTTCAACACCTTCACGAAGGACCACAAGAAAGGAGTGGATAACCATCCCCACTACATTACCAGTAGAAATAAACTTATTCATTTTTCCTTCCATGTTTCCTTTTAGATCACGGCTGTGACTAGCCATCCAGAATACCATTTGGGTTAATAATACGGTCGAAACTAGCATAATGCCTATTTTCAAGTACATTTCGCTTCCCATTGTGGCGAATCCAGTAAAGACAATTTGAAATAAGAGAGCTACCCCGACACTTGCTAAAACTGCAAGACCTGCTCCTAACCAAACATATTTCGTGTAATGCTTATGGTCCACTTTTTTAAGATAAGTAGTTATGATGCCGACAATCAACAAAGCTTCTAATACTTCACGGAATGTAATTAATAGAGCTTGAATCTCCACAGCCGTTTCCCCTCCCGATGGTGTTGTTTCAGTTTCTATTTTCTTCTTCTGCGGATAACAACTATCAGTACAGCTATTATTAATCCTGCGATTAATACTAGTGGTATCCAGTTTCGGATATTCGAAATATCCGTCCAGTCCTTTTTAGCAGTCCCAGCTTCTGTAGCACTTTCAGAAAAATGCCCAACTTCAAGGCTTTTTAAATTGAATTCAGTTTTTAATGAGTTTAGAATCTCGTCTTTATTTTCCTTAAATGCGTCTAAATTCGCCTCTTTTTTCCCTACACCAAACAATCCGGGATTACCCAATGCTTCAAGGGCCTGATCAAAATCCGTTCTGATTTTCTTATCATTCTCAGGTTTTTCAGCTTCCACTTTAGGAGACAACGCATCGTATGTAGCAAAGGCTTTAGCTAGGAGTCTTTTCGTTGTGTCATATTCAGCAAAGTCCTTTTCAATACTCTCTAAACGCCTCGCAATATTTAAAACCAGTAGTTTTTCCATATTGTCAATGGTAGCTTCCTTGTCCTTATCTTTAAGGTTACTCAGAATTAGCTTAGCAGGCTCTTGGCCCATATGCATATCAATCTCTTCTTTAACAGTTTCAAAGTTTTTTTTGGCGGAATTGTAATTGGGAGGATTCTCATCAAGCTTCACTACCATTTCTTTGTACACCTCAGCAACCTTCTCCTCATTCGGATCACCATAGGAATAGGCAAAAGCACTACTTAAAGGAATGCTGTAAAAAATAAATGCGAAAGTAAAAAATAATCCAAAAAATTTTTTCATTAAGAATTTCCCTCCTACATGGATAATGATAATGATTATCATCCTCGCTGTCAATGCAAGGATTTAGAATGTCACATATTTATCATGTTTATCTTACTTATTAATCTCCCTTGCTTTCATCAGGTGTAATTCCCTGTCTCTTGCACCAGATGTTGTCCTATTATGGATCACCTTTTTCACTGGCCTCCTCATTTCTTTTAAAATGGCAGGTAAGACCGATGTCATATAACTACGAAACTTGATAAATGATTCCCCTGCTTTACGGACCTGATATCGAATTGGGACTTCTTTCATCCGAAAGCCTTTTCTAATGAGATTCAGCGTGACAACTTGTGCATAATTGTAATCATGAACAATTTCAGCTTCTTCCATAGCTTGTTTAGAAAAAGCTCTCATCCCAGACTGTCCATCATAAATCCATTTTCTTAGTAAAAGAGCTTGTAGAAACGTAAAACAATAATTCCCGATTCTCCTGTTCCACTGCATTCCTTCAATAGTTCCAAGGAAACGGGAACCCATTACATAATCAGCTGTTCCCATTAAGATGGGTTTGACAATATCAGGAATCTGATCTGCAGGGTATTCATTATCAGCATCAATCATGACACCAATATCTGCTCCATTTAAAACACAAAGCTCCAGCCCTTTACGAACAGCAGCACCTAATCCAAGGTTTTTAGCAAAGGTATGGACATAATCTGCCCCTGCTTTCCAGGACTGCTCGACCGTTCGATCATTAGAGCCATCATTTATCACTAAAACCTCTACTTTCACCTTTGGATCGAAATCTCTTGGTATTTTTTGAATGACTTGGGCAATCGACTCTTCCTCATTGAAAGCTGGAAGAAAGACAATTACTTTTTGCTGCTCCATTGATTAAACATCCTTCCTTACTGCCTCTATTAATACTGGTCCACGGCTGTGACTAGGATATGGTGCCCCCAACAAATAGGAAATCGTTGAAGCGAGGGAAACCAAGCTATGCTTTTCCTCCACACTTTTTCCTGTTTCAATAGACGGACCATACATAAAGAACGGTACGAATCTTTCACCTTCATCGAGGTGGCCATGTCCACCAATCCCATCAGCTTGACCATGGTCAGCACAAACAATAAACGTGTAATTTTCAAGCTTACCTTTCTCTTTTAACCACTCAAAATATTCTTTAACTAAGGCGTCAGCCTCTTCGATTTTTTGAATATATTCGTTATATAATACACCTCGGCTATGTCCAGTTTGGTCTGTACTTATTAATTGCACAATTTGCAAATCAGGATCTTGTTCTTCCATGATATTTTTCGCTCGATCAATAATTTTACGATCGACAACATTATTGTGCATTACGGCTGTGAATGTCTCTACATCCTTTCCAAAGGAATCAACGAGATGGGCTACCGCTAATAATGAACCCTTTTTCCCTACTTTTCTTAATGTGTCAAATACGCTCTCTACTTTAATACCCTGCTTCCAAACCATATTCGACTTGATTCCATGTTCAAATGGGTATGTCCCTGAAAACATCGATGAAAAACAAACGACAGTTCTTGCTGGGTATACGGTTTCCATTCTAGTATAGTCTGTTCCATTTTTTCTCAAATAGTCGAGAAAGGGAGTGTTCGCTTCTTCAAAACGCTCTTTCCTCATTCCATCAATGACCATAACAATAACTTTCTTATTAATGGCATCTGTCCGCTCATCAACATTAGAAGTAAAGGTAGGGATAATCTTCGGCTTCCAATCGAACAGATTTTTATGAAGAATCCAAGAAAACAATAGAATTCCTAAATAGAAGAATACGATGACTCCAATTTCACTTCCCGACCAGGTTTGCTTCTCAATAGTCAAATTCCAAAGTGATAATAACAAAAGAAACTTTGGCAGTTGTTCTTGGGCATTTCCACTTGTTGAATCACTATTTTTTAAAACGAGCTTCCAGAACCGGGTAAAATTCAGCCATGAGGTGCCGATGCGCAAATGATAATAAAATGTGCCCCAAAAAAAGACTGTAAAGAAGAAATATAAACCAATACCAGTAAAAAGCAGACTAAGATTCACATGATCCCAAATGATAAGAAAGGCTGTAAATGGGATCCATAAATAGTTTCTAAGAAATAATGGATAATCGTATAGGTAGTAAATAATTAATAGAGGTAAGATGAATAATAACCCTAAGAATAGATCTAAACTGTAAGAAGGGGCTCCCAACTTAGATAGGGAATAAATCAACATGGTACCGATTGTAAATATTGGAGTAAACGGCTTCCCTTCATTCAGAAGGTTCCAACACCTTGCCGCCACTTTTTCAAAAGAAGATGCTTTTTTCATTTTTGTCTTCCTCTCATTCTTAGAAACACTTTTATTTGTTTAAAATTTGATGCAGGTGAATGAATCAATAGCAGGAAACCAACGAAATAGGAAAAAATAAACTTATAACTATGGCTAATAAGAGCAACCATATATCCATCCTTTGTCGGAAACCCAAAACTTGTTAAAGCCGCGGTCATGACTGATTCGTATGTAGATATTCCCCCAGGTGTAATTTGAAATACCTGCCCACCGACAGTAATAGAATTGACCCAAATTGACTTATAAATAGAAAGACCATCACCTAACGAAGCTGTTACTCCCCACAAAACAGCGCCTTCCATAGCCCAGCTTAATCCAATTAAGAAAAAAATATAAACAAATTTCCAGCCCTTAAAGCTTGTTCTTAATAATAAGATATGCTTTTCCACAAAGAGTGGACAGTATTTAAAGACTATAAATCCTCCTATTAGAAAGCTTAAACCTAAAATAAGCAATACTCCTAATGACAAGTGAAAGATAAACGCTTTGGAAAAAGCAATTAGTCCTATTATGGAAAATAACATTAGGAACAACATATCAAGCGATCTGAGCACAACTACAGAATGTGCAGAAATATCAGGACTTATATTTTTTTCCTTCCAGGACAACACCCCGACCCTAACCGCATCCCCAACCTTTATTGGAGTGATATGATTTACGAAAAGACTTAAGAGAATGCCTTGTAAACAGCTTATAAACTTGGCTTTCTTTCCTAGATATAATCTCCACGCCTCAGCTCTGAGGATAAATGAAGATAGGTATCCTACGGTAACAACTATGATAATCAAAGGATTACCCAAGAAAAATTTTTTGGACCCATTTAAGAAGTTTTCAGCATGAAAATATCGCCAGGACAACAGGATAAAAATTCCTGCCAGAATGAATCCCATCACTTTAACCAAGCGTTTAACTGATTTCCGAAACATGCTTTTTGGCCCATTCTATTGTTTTAGCAAGTCCCTCTGAAAAAGATATTGATGGGGAAAATCCAAGCTGTTGATGTGCCTTCGAAATATCCGCCCATGTGGAATTGACATCCCCTTGGCGAAAACCACCTTGTTTTACAGTTATATCAGGAAAATGCTGCTTTAAATACTCAACTAATTCCTCAATAAAAATCGGTTTACCAGACCCTATATTATAGGTACCGACCCTTTCAGTTTGGTTAAAAGCACTAATGATCCCTGTTATACAATCATCTATATATGTATAGTCTCTAGCCGTTCTATTTCCAAACAATGTAATTTCCTGTTTATTCAGCAAATTTTTAATAAATCCTGTTATGGCCATATCTGGCCTACCCCAGGGTCCATAAACGGTAAAAAAGCGAAGGATAGAAATTTTATAGTCAAATAATGAAGAATAGGCATGGCAAAAGGATTCAGCCCCAAATTTAGCTGCTGCATAAGGGGATACCACCTTTCCCATCGCCATCTCTTCTTGAAGCGGAACGTTCTTTTGTTCTCCGTAAACCGATGAGGAAGAAGCAAAAATAAAATGTTTTACGTTTGATTGACCCGCAAATCGCAGTGCATTAATGGTGGCTTTAATATCGTAGTCAACATACTCATTCGGGGCCGCTATTGAATGTGATACACCAGGAATGGCCGCTAGGTGTATTACCATTTCTGGCTTGTAGGAAAGAAAGATTTCCTTTACTTCCGCTTCGTCATTTAGAAGACTTTTTTGAAAGAAAGCGAACTCTCCTGCTCCACGTGCAAATTCTAGCTGTCGTTTTTTCCTAGCAACAGAATAGTAAGGATGCAGTTCATCGATGATTAAAACCTCATGGCCTTCCGTTAACAATTTCCTTATAAGATGGGAGCCAATAAACCCTGCTCCGCCAGTAACAATTACTTTCAATGTATAACACCTCTATACCTAGTTGGTCATCACGACTTATTATGTACATTATTCTCTCATATCAGAGAAAAAAGGAAAAACCTTGCGTAAGTTAACAAGGTTTTTCCTCTGCATTATTTCGCTTTTTCTACGATTGTATTCAGAGTGGAAATTAACTCGTTCAATTGTGCTTCACCAGCAGCTTTATCTTTAGCTTTTGCTGTTTCAACATATTTCTGTGCTTTTTCAGTTAATGTCTTATAAGCATCTTCACCAAGTAGGGTTTTGATATCTTCACCGATGATATCGATAAATAACGCACCCTCTAAACCAGTGATAACGGCTTTATCTTCGCCAAATAATTCTTTACTCTCACCGTATTCATCAATAGCAATTTTCGCAAATCCACGGACGAACGCTTTGTTAACAGCTGCTGGATCAACTGCTTTTACATCAGATTCAAGATTAAATTGCTTTTCAATGAAGGCAGTTTCATCAGCTGCATGCTTGCTTAAGTAACTGCTTAGAGATTGGTAAAATGCCCAGCCTTCTGCTTGCTCTACCTTAGCAAGTGCAGCGTCTTTCCCCGCTTCAGCTGCTGCCTTTGTTGCATATCCGTTTGGAAGTGCACCAGTTGCGAGATAGAAAGTCTTCATTAATGTTTTGTCAACCACTTGCTTACCTAAGTTAAAGCCCAGTTGATCATTATTTTTAACCGCTGTCTCGATTTCGCTGAATCCACCATCAATTACACTAACAAGGGTAGTACCATATGCAGCATCACGTTTTTCTACAGTTGTTTTAAGAATGGCATAATAATTTTTTGCTTCTTCTAGTTCTGCATTCACTTCTTCTGTGTTACCCCATTTTTCAGATACTTCTGTAAAATCGTGTTTAATCGATGTATAAAATACCTTTTGCATTAATTTATCAAAGAGTTGTTTGACGACTACTTTGTCCATTGATCCGTCTTTACCTGCAGATAGAGCAGTAGTGATTTTTTCGTCGATTGTGTCTTCAAATTCTGCGTCACGTTGTTGAACTAGCTCTTTAAAATTCTTATTATATAAATCTGTTACTTTATCAAAATCAACTTCTTTTCCTTCTTTAGCTTTTTCAAGTTCCGTAGTAGCTTCAGTAAATACATCAGCATACGCTACTTTTTCGTTTTCTTTTACTTCTGTTTCTTTCTTCTCTGCTGATTTTTCTTTATTTTCTACTTTTGGTTTGCTAGCTGTTTCTTCCGCTTTCCCACAAGCTCCAAGAACTAATGAAAGGGCTGCCATAGCTGCTAGAAGTTTAAATTTGATCGACATTTTGTTTCCCCCGGTTTGTTTTTTTATTTTGTTGATAATGATTATCATTCACATTTATGATTATAAAGAGAATGATTATCAATGTCAATGATATTTAAAATTTTGTAACAAAAAAGACACTATTTAAAAAATACTAAATAATAGAAAAGCTATCTTGCAATCACAAGATAGCCTGTATCTTCTATAAATTCTTACTAACTTTAATTATCTCCTCAAGATCGCTCCAATGTTTAATACGTGGTAAATCCAGATGCCGATTATAGGATTGATCCCTGAGAAAAATTTTAATTGATTCGTTTAATAATGTATTTAAAACCTCTGGTTTATCATCAAAATAATAATCGAGTTTTAACTTTTTAATGATTTCTACCTTTTCATGATCCTGCATTCCATAAAAAAACCTCTCCTCATGAACAGGAAAACCGTTTTCTATTAACCATTCTTTCGTTCTTTTCCCATGTTCTTTGGGTCTTGCCGTAATATAATAGATTTCATGCCCCTTCTTCTCTAGTTCTTGTAAAGTTTCAACAGCATCTGGAAAAGCAGGACATGACGTATAATAAATTTCTTCTAAAGAATTGCGCCACATTTCTTTCCCTTGTTCATCTGTTAATCCAAAGGGTCCATGTATCTCCACTCGTTTTAAGTTATGAAAAACTTCGATCGGAACATTTTGATTCAATCTTTGATTGTATATGTTAAAGGCATACTCGCGTAGATTTATTAATGTATCATCGATATCAAAACCAAATCTCATCACAAATTTTCCTCTTTTGAATAATTCGGATAGCCAATAAATTTATAGTCTTTTCCAATTTTAATGATCGATGTATCTACTAAATCGACCGCATCTGCCATTTTCTCAATTCCTGATCCCTCCAGGAAAGTAGGTGCATGCCTTCCACCAATTAATTTGGGTGCAAAATAAAGAATTACTTTATCAATACATTTATTTTCAAGAAAAGAAGCATTTATGGTGCCCCCACCTTCAATTAATACAGATGAGATAAGGTGCTCACCTAATATCTCCATGACTTCCTTAGGATCTACTTTTTCCACCCCATTGGTAGGAAAGACTTTCATCCCTAAGGACTTTAATGTTTTTTCCTTATCCTGATCATATTTCTGACACGTAAATATCCAAGTTTCAGCAAGGTTATCTGTTACAACTTTTGAATCTAAAGGGATCTTTAAAGTAGAATCCAAAATAACACGAATTGGATTTCTTCCATTCGGAATTCGCGCCGTCAGTTCCGGGTTATCTTTTATTACTGTATTAACCCCTACAAGAATGGCCATATTTTCATTCCTCAGATGATGGACATCATGTCTGGATTGTTCCGAAGTAATCCATTTACTGTTTGATGCATAAGTGGCTATTTTCCCATCTAAAGTAATCCCTGATTTTAAGGTGACAAATGGTTTTTTCTCCACAATGAATTTATTGAATACTTCATTCATCTTTTGGGATTCCTCTTGATGAACCCCGATTATTACTTCAATTCCTGCGTCTTTTAGAATTTTTACTCCATTCCCTGACACAACAGGATTTGGATCAAGTGTGGCAATAACGACTGTTTTAATACCGGCTTCTACTATTGCAACAGCACATGGGCCTGTCCTGCCATAGTGGGAACATGGTTCTAATGTAACATAAATGGTTCCGCCTTTTGCTGCTTCGCCAGCCATACGGAGAGCGTGAATCTCAGCATGAGGCTCGCCAGCTTTTAAATGGGCTCCGATTCCCACTACTCGGTTATCATTCACAATCACAGCCCCTACTAGTGGATTTGGGTCTGTTTGGCCTTTCATTGCACTAGCATTTTTTAGAGCTAACTCCATATAGAATTCATGGTTAGTCATTTGGACAAGTCCCCTTATCTCCTATATGACCTGACTTATTTACTTTTGTCTGCAGATATTTTTCGTTATACTCTGATACATCTCCCCACAAAGGCTTTCTGCCTGCTACCTCTAAACCAGCATTTTTTAATGCTTCCAATTTTTTTGGATTGTTAGTCATAAGTGTGACAGGTTTAGAGCGTAATGCTTTAAGGACTTGAATAGCATCCCCATAGTTTCTAGAATCATCGACAAAACCAAGGCCTTCATTCGCCTCAACTGTGTCATAGCCGTTTTCTTGAAGAACATAGGCCATTGCCTTACTGAATAAGCCAATTCCTCTTCCTTCGTGGTTAGCTAGATAAAATAATGCCCCTGTTCCATGTTCGGAGATCATTTTCATTGATTGTTTTAATTGAAATCCACAGTCACATCGCTTGCTTCCAAATATATCTCCCGTATGGCAGATGGAATGCATTCTAATAATGACATCATCTTCATATTCAAAGTCACCATAAACTAAAACGCTTGATTGTTGAAACTCTGCTAAATTTGCAGAAGATAACTTATCAATAATTCTTTCAAAATCCTCTGTTACTTCATCACAATTTAGCCAACAATACCATTTGAAGACAACTGTTTCTCCGTATAAATTAACGGGAAGCCCGATCGGTCCCACTAAATATATCGCACCTTTTTCTGTTTTTATTAATTGAATTTTGTCTTCTAAAACTGTAAGAACTTTAGAATTAAGAGCTTGTTTCATTTATTTATCCCCTTTTTAAGAATAGTTTTAACTACATTAACAAATACATTCATGAAATGATTTCCTCTCTCCTTTTACGAGTAAATAAAAAGAGGCTATCTTGATAGTACAAGATAGCCTTAAGAAATTACAAATATTTACGATGGACTCCTTTACCATCATAAGAAAATAACATTTTTCTATCTTCAATCATCGATTCGATATGAACAGGTCTGCCCCAAAGCTGTTGGATATATGGAAGAACTTTTTCTAGATATTTAACGTCGAGTTCTACCCCTTCATACCAGTGTTTTAGATATAGTTCCCCATTTTTTAAATAATCGCCATCATTGACAGTGATGTAAGGGAAACCTCCATTTACGCGCATATTTACAAGTTGATCACGAATCTGTTCCCATTGTTTATCAACAATTTTGTAGTCTCTTCCTTGTTTTTGGAAAAGATACATATCTTCTCGCATGACAAGGTCCTTATTTAAGTAATTGCGAAGAAAAGATATATCGGATTCTACTTCACGGACCTCAAACATTTTTTCCCGCCCTGATCCTGGAACCACGCCTCTTCGCTTCATCTCTTCCGTTGGATTGTTATAGCGTTCTTCAATATCCTCAAAAATCTTTATCCCCAGGTAATAAGGATTAATGCCCGTTTTTGATGGCTGTACAACTCCCGCATTCAATTTAGCAAACTCGATTGCCTCACCGCTCGTTAAATCCATTTCCCGTAAAATTCGTTGATGCCAATAGGAAGCCCAGCCTTCGTTCATAATTTTTGTTTCAAGCTGCGGCCAGAAGTAGAGCATTTCCTCCCGCATCATTGTTAAGATATCCCGCTGCCAATCCGCTAACTCTCTGCTATATGTTTCAATAAATAGCAACAGATCCTTTTCTGGCCTTGGAGGAAATTTCTTTTTCCGCGGTTGATTGGTCTCCTTTTTATCTTTTTCATCCAATCTCCACAGATCATCGTATGGAGTTGCTACTTGAAGCTCTAGGTCATCATCTTCCTCGTCGTCTCCAATGGACCAAGATAACTTAGGCCTCATAAGCGATGGGTCTATATGTTCATCAATAGCCAATACCGCATCTAAAAAGGTTTCCACCTCTTTTTTACCATATTGAACTTCATATTGATGAATTCTTTCTGCTGTGGCAGCCATACTTTCGACCATATCACGTTTTGTATTTTGAAAACGAACATTATTTTTAAAGAAGTCACAGTGTGCTAAAACATGGGCAACAATTAGTTTATTTTGAATAAGTGTATTGGAATCAAGCAAAAAAGCATAGCATGGGTTTGAATTGATAACTAATTCATAAATTTTACTCAGCCCTAAATCATAATGAAGTTTCATTTTGTGGAATTGCTTGCCGAAGCTCCAATGTGAAAATCGAGTTGGCATACCATAAGCCCCAAATGTATAAATAATTTCGGCAGGACAGATTTCATAACGCATTGGATAAAAATCTAAACCAAACCCGGTTGCTATTTCAGTGATTTCACTGATCGCATATTCGAGTGAATTACGACCTTCCACATTCATTTGGCCATTCCCCCTTTTCCTCTTACCACAATGTATGAAGTAAAAAGGGGAATGATGAAACAAGATAGAAAAAACAATAGGCAAGTATTGCTTTAATCAGGGATTTTTTTGGCTTCCTCAGCAAGTTTCAGGCCAACATATCGATTCCGTTTCCATTCCTTTTTAAAAATAGATAAGGGGGGATTTGTTTCGCCAACTAAATAACATATCTCAATTGTCATGGCAGGTCTGTGATAGGTTGTGATAAACCAATCCGTGAAACCGCCACCTACTGCGTCTTTTTCTGGCTTCGTTAATTTATAGCCAGTTATTTTCGATATCTGTTTAGCAACCAGTTTATCTCGTTTAAAATGCTTGCCATTTTTATAATTCCAAAAAATTTCTCTTCCCGCTGTATGATACGCGACTGCAATCGATGGGTTAATTTCGTTTATAAATTTCGTTAAGGAGAGTACTTCTTTCGATTCTAACGGTTTTTCTCCTTTATAAAATTTGTAGGAGGGTGATGCAGGATCTTGATTAAGACGATCCCACCCAGCTGGATATTGCCTATTTAAATCAATGCCCATTCCGTTTGCTTTCCATCGTTTAAAGTTATCTGATCCATCATTCATTTTCATCAAAAGTTTCTGATGTTTAGATGGAAAACTTTTAAGATTATTCTGTTGAATGGCCACTCCATCTGGATTTAACATTGGCACAAACCATAATGATACTTCATTAAGAATATGATTGGATTTAAATCCGAAAAGACCCTTCTCCTCATAGGACGCTGCATAAGACTCAAGCATTTTCATTAACATTAAGCTTGTCAGCCACTCTCGCCCATGATGCGAACCAATCAAAACGACATTTTTCTTCCCTTTTCCCAGCTTAATTGCCCAAATATCCCGACCAAAGTGTGTTGTTCCGATCGATTTGATTTTTACTTTTTCTTGATACTTTTCGTTAATTTTTGAAAGGTCATTTTCTAACATTTCATAAGAATATGGCTTATTGGTCTTAACAATTTTAGCGTTTGCAACATTTTCCAGTTGAAGGGATAAAAAGAGCATGACGCAAATAATAATTTTTCCCATATGACCTCCACCTTGTTCAAAATGAAAATAATTTATACAGGTAAATGTTGAAAACCGCGTAAACAATGGGTGTCCAACATTTACTGTGAAAGTTATCGTCAAAATATCATACAATAATCTCAACTCCTAATAAGGAGGAGATAAAACAAATGAATAAAATGGATTATGATCGCGCGTTATATTATACACATCGATCTGAGTGGGATAATTTGCTGATTTTAATGGTACGAACAAAAGACCAATTTTTATCGAAAAGAATTGAACAATTCCTGCATGCCTACAATTTCGAACGTGATTACAGTGTAATTGAAACCAAACTATATAGCCTTCTTCGCTACATTGACCATGCGAATGAAACCGTAGAGCCTGACCCTAATGAGATACCGATGTATAGTCTTTCCTAAAATGATAAGCGAATACAATTTCTGACTGAGAAACTTTTTACAACCGGACCAAAGAATTCCACCAAAAAAACACGGCTTCCTGAAATGGAAGCCGTGTTTTATTTTTTTCTTTTCATATTGATGTTCTAGATCGTATAAAGATTGGACTAAATTTCTTGAACCATTTTCATTTTATCGTCAACTAAAGCCATAAAATCATTTTCAATCGATTTTAGTTTTATCTTGCTTTCTTCTAAACTTTTACTATTGACTCCAAAATAGAATTTCACCTTCGGCTCTGTTCCTGATGGTCTTAAACAAACCCATGAACCATCCTCGAAAGTATATTTTAAAACATTCGATTTTGGTAAATCAATTTCTTCTTCTCCATTATTCTTTACACGGATGCTTGTTAAGTAATCTTCAGTCGTGAAGGTGGTCAAGTTTCCAAGACTCGTAATTGGCTCAGATCGGAAAGAAGCCAATAATTGTTGGATTGTCTCCGCCCCTTCCTTTCCTTTTAAGGTTAAGGAACGTAGGCCTTCTTGGTAATAACCATACTTTTCAAATACTTCCATCATTCCTTGATAAAGGGTTTTTCCTTGTTTCTTATAAAAAGCACACACTTCGGTTGCTAGTAGAGCCGCTTGGACTGCATCCTTATCCCTGGCAAAGTCACCAATTAAATAGCCATAGGATTCCTCATATCCAAATAGAAATTTCAAATTGCCAGTGGTCTCATATTCATTAATTTTTTCAGCGATAAATTTAAATCCGGTTAAGACATCAACTGTTTCTAAATCATAAGCTGTAGCAATTTTCCTGCCAATTTCTGATGTAACAATAGTTTTTAAAACAACTCCATTTTCCGGGAGTGTTCCTTTTTCCTTTTTCTGTGTGATAATGTAATCAAGTAACAAAGCACCTGTTTGGTTTCCTGTAAGAACAACATATTCTCCTTCAGGATTGCGCACCGCAATACCTAATCGATCGGCATCGGGATCTGTAGCAATGAGAAGATCCGCTCCTACTTCTTTTCCATCACGAATGGCCAATTCAAAGGCTGCATGCTCTTCAGGGTTAGGACTTTTTACAGTCGAGAATTCCGGATCTGGAAGTTCTTGTTCTTTAACGATTGTTACATTTTTATAGCCCAATGCAGATAAAGCAGCACGGACAGGCTTATTAGCAGTTCCATGTAAAGGGGTAAAGACGATTTTAATATCAGTTTCTTCAGCAAGGTTTGGATTCTCTGAAATAGTTCTTAATTTCTCAATATAAGCATTATCAATTTCAGCACCGATCGTTTTAATTAATCCGGCAGCTCTTAAGTTTTCTTCACTATCAACCTCAATTAGTAATTCATTCTCGATCTCATTTACCTTGGCAATAACCTTGTCTGCTCCATCTGGCGGAAGTTGGCCGCCATCTGAACCATATACCTTAAATCCGTTATATTCAGGCGGATTATGGCTTGCAGTGATGACAATTCCTGAAAAGGCATTTAAATATCTTAGCGCAAATGATAATTCAGGGGTAGGCCTTAATTCTTCAAATACATATGTTTGGATTCCTTTTGAGGCTAACGTTTTAGCGGCCTCCATTGCAAATTCTGGTGACTTATGACGGGAATCATAAGCAATCACAACACCGCGTTGTTTCGCTTCTATACCTTGGTTTTCTATGTATCCTGCTAAACCAGCTGAGGCTTTGCGTACAGTATAAAGATTCATTCGGTTCGTACCGACACCGATTTCGCCTCTCATACCACCAGTTCCAAATTCTAAGTTCTTATAAAAAACCTCTTCTAGCTGCCCTTCATTCTTCTCTATTTCTGTTAATTGATTTCTTAATTCAGTATCTAATCCTTCAAACTCTATCCAACTTTTTGCTTTCTTCTTCCAATCCATAGGTGTCCCCTCCAGTTTCTGTCTACTCTATATTATTTCTAATTCCATGTTTGTTACTCCTTTAAAAATCTACTGAAATTAGCCGACAATTTTCGCAGGAATATATAATTGTTATTTTCTTTCCTTTTACTATATTACCTTAAAAATACTCATTACTAATAGAAAAAAATAAAAGCCTGCAAGTGGCAGACTTTTTTTTTCATTATACTAGCAACTCATTATCAGCATTAGAATAAATACTTAGCATGTTTGCTCTGAAACATTTTGCCTCTTCAAAATGTTCATATTTAAATGGAAAAAATAATCCAAATTCCTGTAAGGTCTCAACATTCTTATTAAATAATAATGTATACTGAATATCAAGTTGAGAGGCCTCAAGAATAGAGATTAATGTTTGAATACTTGTCATTACCTGAAAGGCATCTTTTAATGTGTTAAAATCTTCAGATATATGCAAAACCTTTAACTGTTCAAATTGATTAATTTCCTCATCGGTATAGTAGAGAGGAAAAATATTGGAATAGATGTACCTCACCAGTTCATTAATTTCTTCTTCCTGACTTGGTGTGGAGGCAAAAACAATTTTCACTTTTAACCCACCTTTGCCATCGCTTATTTCTGTCTGATTGTATATCATAAGAATAACATAACAAAGCCTGTATTTACGGTGGTAATTATAACCTGAAGGAGAATTAAATGCTAAAAACAATGCGAATGGGTGAATGGTTTCAACTAACGGTTCCTTTGGAATGGAATGGAAGAACCATTGCTGATATTTTTCGAAACGTATGGGGAGCCCCCAAAAAATTAACTCATTCTTTTAGAATGGAAAATAAGGTTTTACTAAATGGAGACCAGGCTAACTGGAATATCCCTCTTAGTCATGGTTCGAAGCTGCAAGTTAAACTTTTTGAGGAAGAAGAATTACTAATCACACCAAACTATATAGATGTTAACATCCTTTATGAGGACGACCATGTATTGGTTCTTAACAAACCGCCTTTTATGAATACCCATCCGAATGACCCAAACGCCGATCTATATACTCTTGTTAATGCGGTGCAATATTATTTGCAATCAAATGGGGAAATAAGAAACATTCGGCAGGTTCATCGATTAGATCGCGATACATCAGGTGCCATCCTTTTTGCTAAACATGCTTTAGCTGGTGCTATTTTGGACAATATGCTCGAAAAACGGGAGATTAAAAGAACCTACATTGCTTTGGTTCATGGGATAGTTAAACAAAGAAGCGGAACAATTAAGGATCCAATCGGCCGTGACCGCCATCATGCAACAAAAAGAAGAGTTTCTCCAACAGGTCAAGAGGCACTTACCCATTACATGGTCTTAAAGGTAGACAAAGCCAAACAACGATCCTATGTAAAATGTTGGCTCGATACTGGGAGAACCCATCAAATCAGAGTTCACTTAAGTCATCTCGGACATCCTTTAGTTGGAGATACTTTGTATGGCGGGAAAGCAATTATTAAAAGACAAGCACTCCATGCAGCAAAGCTTGAGTTGATTCACCCATTTACTCAGGATAAAATTGTATGTCATGCTCCATTTTTAGATCAACCTGCTATTTTTAACGAGATTGACATATATTCAATTTAGGTTATTGAACCACAAACCATTGAAAAAGCCTCCTGGTTTAGGAGGCTTTTTCAATGGTTATTTATCTGTTCTTCTAAAGGCTCGCAAAATGAAGCTTACCAGCAGGACCAATACAGCAGCGCCAATGATTGCAGGAACTATTGCAAAATCAGCCACATGCGGGCCCCAGTTACCTAAAATCGCTGTCCCAAGCCACGCCCCAACAAATCCAGCTATGATGTTACCAATGATGCCGCCCGGTATATCTCTTCCAACGATAAGGCCTGCTAACCATCCAATAATCCCACCAATAATTAATGCCCAAATGAAACTCATTTAGAACACTCCTTTTTAGTATTCAATTATTTGTCTCAGGCAGTATTGGAAAAGTAACTTAATTTTCATGCTACCTGTACCTATAAAGTACCCTATTTTCATTTTTATACTCAGAAAAGAAAAAATCTTACAACCTTCCTTTAATACATAAATCAATGAATTTAGGCAAAAGTAAAAAGGTCTCCATCTTAAAAATGAACTATTCGAAAAATTCCAATGTTAAGTTTTTGTAAAGTTACATAGAATTTGTTTCTTTTTTCGACATTTTTCAGATAAAATATTTAAGTTAGTCTACAAGACGTTTTAAATTAAAATGGGGGTAATTACATGGCATTTAAAAAAACTGATAAATTTATGGCATTACTTAGTAATATTTCTGCGAACCTTAAAGAAAGTGCAAATTTCTTCACTGACTATAAATTAAAAAATGTGAGTGATTTGAAAATTTTCTCAGAGAAAATGAAAGAACTGGAAACAAAAGGAGATACATTCGTTCACGAGGTAATCAAAGAATTGAATGATGCTTTCATCACTCCAATTGAACGTGAAGACATTCTCCATCTTGCGATGAGCATGGATGATGTTCTGGATGGCCTTGAAGGATGTGCTGCATTATTTGAAATGTATTCCATTACTAATGCAGATGACTATATGAAGAAATTTGTGGATGCTATACAAGCCAGTGTTCATGAAATTGACAAAGCGGTTGAACTGCTTTCAAATAAAAAGTTACAACAAATAAGAGAACATGCGATTAAAATAAAAGATTATGAATCCAACTGTGATAATATCTTACGCCAGTCGATTAAAAATTTATTTACGGTTGAAAAAGATCCAATCCGTATTATTCAATATAAAGAAATCTACGAAAATCTTGAAGATATCGCAGACTATTGCCAAACCGTTGCTAATACACTTGAAACCATTATCATGAAAAATGCTTAAGGAGCAAATATATGAGTGTTGTATTAATTCTAACGATTTTAATTGTAATAGGTGCCCTGGCATTTGACTTTATTAATGGATTCCATGATACTGCAAATGCAATCGCAACTTCTGTATCAACAAAAGCCCTAAAGCCACGCCAAGCAATTTTGCTGGCAGCCGTAATGAATTTTGTTGGTGCTTTGACATTCACAGGCGTAGCCAAAACCATATCTAAGGATATTGTTGATCCATTCTCACTAACTGGTGGTCATACCGGATCAATTGTTATTTTTGCGGCGCTGCTATCGGCTATTATTTGGAACTTACTCACATGGTATTACGGTATTCCAAGCAGCTCTTCCCATGCAATTATTGGTTCTATTGCTGGTGCGGCAATTGCTGCCAAAGGATTTGACGTAATAAAAGCAGAAGGTTTTAAAAAAATCCTCGAGGCATTAGTCCTATCACCGATCTTAGCTTTCACAGTTGGGTATATTGTTTACAGTATTTTTAAAGTCGTGTTTAAGAACTTCAATTTAACAAAGACAAACCGAAACTTTCGTTTTATCCAGATTGCTACTGCAGCATTACAATCCTATTCACACGGAACAAATGATGCACAAAAATCCATGGGTATTATCACCATGGCTCTGTTAGCTAATGGTTATCTACATACTGATGAGGTTCCTTTTTGGGTACAGCTCTCTTGTGCGATTGCAATGGGACTTGGTACCTCCATTGGTGGATGGAAGATCATTAAAACAGTGGGTGGGAAAATTATGAAGATCCGTCCGATTAATGGTGTCGCTGCAGATTTAACGGGTGCCGCCATCATTTTCGGGGCCACCTATATCCATTTACCCGTTAGTACAACCCATGTCATCTCTTCAGGGATACTAGGGGTAGGCTCTGCACATAGACTTAAAGGTGTAAAATGGGATACAGCTCAACGGATGTTAATTACCTGGGTCATTACATTACCAATAACTTCCTTATTAGCAGGTATCATTTATTTTATTTTGAATATCTTCTTTTAAAAAAACAACCAGGAATTTTTTCTCCTGGTTGTTTTTTTAATCATTTATTATAGTCATTTTTTTGGTGATATCACTTCTAAATGCCTCGAACTTTCATATTTTTATGTTAGAGGACAAGTTTTGAGGTGAGATTGTGAAGGAAAAAATTGCAGCTATGCTGCTTGGGAGTTTGCTATTGAGTCTTGGGGTAAATGGATTTTTAGTTCCCTATCACTTGCTAGACGGAGGGGTAATCGGCTTAGGGCTACTCATTCATTATTTTTACGGATGGCCGACTGGTCTAAGTATTATCCTTTTAAGTCTGCCTTTATATGTCTTAGCCTGGTTTTTTGAGCGACGCTACTTCTACTTTAGCCTCCACGGACTTATCATTTCTTCGTTTTGTATTGATTTTCTTTCATTTATGAACGGTAAAATACAATTAGGTATATTACCCAGTACAATAATTGGTGGATTACTTGTCGGCATTGGCATCGGTCTTATGCTTCGTTATGAAACAAGTACGGGTGGGACTGATTTACTGGCTCAGATTCTAACCAAATTCACTTCAATAAATGTAGGTATCATTATTTTCTTAATCGATGGTCTAGTCATAACGAGCGGCATTCAAATAGTCGGTTTAGAAAAATTTTTTTATTCCCTTCTTACGATCATATGCGTCGGCTTTATGACGACCTTAACTGTTAGTGGTAATAATAATGAGCATTTTCCTTACTATTGAGAGATAAGAGATTTAAAAGAAACGCTGGCTCTTTGCCAGCGTTTTAATTTGTATTCTAACCATCCTTAAGTTCCGTCGTTCGAAAGGCCTCTTTAATGATTTCATAGGATTTTTTCAACCGTTCATAAAAGGCTGGCTCCTCCCACTTTTTCCAACTGTAGAAAAATGAATCAGTTTGATGCAGCTGATTATTAGTTATTTTAGGAAATGTCTGCTGGACCTTTCCATTCTCAGTTGTCACAATAGCAACCCTAATTCCGCTTGTTTCAACGTTGCTTGATAAGCCACTTTCCCACACATTTCCCATTACTTCTCTTAAACTAGGGTCCTTCACATTTAATAGCTGCCATGGAATCCTTCCTTCGAAAACCTTCTTATCCTTACTAATACTTACATCGGTTAACGAGTCGAATTCTTTATTTTGGGGATTCGCATTCCCAAACTTCAGTTTTCCAGTTTCGTATCCCTCAAAAGGAATGATTGTCTTTGTTGTCGGTATCGTTAATTCCTTATTAATGGCAAGTCTAATGGGATGAAACACTCCATTATTCTTCTTTCTTACATATGATTGCTCGTCAATCAACTTCAACAGATGAGCATACTGATAATAGTATGTATCATAATAACTATCAACCAATATTCTTGAATTATTAGTTCCTGTAAGTTTTATTAAAAAATCAATTCCATAGTCTGTTTTTATAAAACTCTTACCTGCTAATGGTATATTAGTTTGCCCTTGCTTATTGTTGGTATCAAGTAATAGGAAAGTTCCTTGGTTACCAAAATCAACGGGACGATTATATTTTAGAAGAAAATATAAATACCCATTATCCGAAGAAAACCGAACTTCCTTTAAAGTGTCTTTCTTATTTTTGGTAAGATAACTTTTCCTAACTCCAGCTAAGTCCCAATCCTTTGAGACACCGTCAACAATGATTTCTTGTTCCTTTTTTCCTGGTTCAAAACCTTTTAAACCAAAATGCTGTTCATTTGTTTGCATGTTATTCCAGTATGGCCTTCGGTCTGGGTTATCAAAATCCATAGTGTTCCAAGTCCGTTTAAACCATTCATCCTGCCAGGCGAAGACAAGCCCACCCATATATCCTTCTGATACAATCGATTGATATAGATACTTATTAATATTCCCTTGTTCCTCTTCCGAATGAAACCCTTGGTTCATCCCATAAGCGTTCTTATGGGTTAAGCCTCTAGAAGCCGGCACACCAAATTCAGCAACAAGTACTGGCATTTGATGGGCAGCACGCAGTTCATTCAGATAGCCGGCATAATTGTTTTTCTTCCCAGTCTTATCAACATAGTTAAGGTACGACTCTTCAAAGTTTAGAAAGTCAGGATAGTATGGGTATATATGGTAGGATGCAAATAAACCTGAAGAAAACAACTTGGATGCTTTAATATGATTGGGATTAACCGATACCATGTCCTCATTCTCAAGCGGTTCAGCAGGATGCTTTAACATATCTGTAGTTAACCAGTTAGTAAAACTCATCGAATGCTGCCACATGTATTTATCGGCTTCATACTCAGCAGCATAGTCCATTAAACCAGCCAGCCAGACTTCAAAGGGATTTGCCCTTTCCGTTTTAAAGTAATCCCCTTTAAATTGACCGATAGCTGAATGCTTTTCATTTGTGTTCATAACCATCGCAGGATCCCATTCTGTGCCGACAATTATTCCGAGGACATATTTTGAAATGTCATATTTATAAACACCAGAAGCATGACCAGACCGCTCAGGAAGCTTAGCCTTTCCATGGATAATATCAATCATATTTTTAATTTCCAGCTTCGCATCCTCTAGATTAACTTTGGCAAAGGCGTCTTGGGTTTGAATGAGATTTTCCTCATTAACCCAGGTACCATGAAATAGAAAGAGCGGCTTTTTAGCAATTTGGTTATATTCATAAAAGGCTTCATAAAATTGTGGCGGGTGAAGCGTATAAATTCTGATGGCATTGGCATTCATTGCGCCAATTTCTTTAAACCATCGGAAGTATTCTTCCTTGGTAATTGCCGTCTCCCCAGGAAAATATCCTGGCTTTCCAATCCCCATGTTCACGCCCTTGATTAACAGATTCTCCCATTTCCCATTCTTTTGAACCTGTATATAGGAATCTCCTGTTTGGCTATTTGACTTTATTCCATCACGGTCTGTCACTTCTACTTTTTCTTGATTCGCTATGTGGTGCAAGCCATTTTCTAAGATGTCCTTCATCATTGGAACGTATGTTTCCCAATAAAAAGACTCGTTTGCTCCAACATTCCTTTTCCATGTATCCAAGCCCTTTGTTTGGTAAATTTCAGGAACTTCGGATTCGTCTGCATAATCTCCTGAGAAATAATAGGAGGAATACTTAGCATTTTCGTGATAAATAACTGCAGGAAAATGGGGTGGGATCCCATATTCTTTTAGCGTTTCCTTTGCTTGCTTTGATATTGGCAGCTGATAAGCTGCTAATATTTCATCCTTATCTTTAGCATCTATAATGTCGAACCAATAGGTATACTTCCCATGAATATCGCGTGTAAAATGTTTCTTTCCTTTATCTGTTAATTGAAAAAGAAGCCCCTCATCATGAACATCCTTTTTCCCTATTACAACTACATAATTATTTTTACTGACAAAAACGAATCCCTCACCAATAAAGGACCATTTCTTATTTTGTTTCTCATAATTCTCCTTTACCCATTCAGGTACTTCCGTACTTTTAAGGTCCGAAAAAAATCGTCCAATCCAGCCAGACCATTCTACATTTAGTAAATTAGAAATCTCAGCTTTGGCGGTTTCTGATGTAGGGCTCGCAAATGTATTAAATTCAGCTATTAATGTTTTTCTCTTTGACTGGATAAGTCCTTTTTCAATTAGATTGACTTCACTTGATTTAAGTCCTCCGTATAGTTTTTCGGATCTTTTTCCCGACAGATTCTGTCCGAAAAACTCTTCTTTATAAACCCCGTATTGGTCTGTTAAATAGACAACATCATATTTTTTTAAGTCCTTAGGCAGGGGGGCAATCGTATATTTCTGTCCTTCTTTTGGTTCAAACCCCTTATAGTCATCGATCACCGAATATGGTCTTTGTCCATTTTTATAATATTTAGCATTGTTTAATATCCAAACAAGCCCCTTATGTTCTCTGTAGGAAGGATTTGGCACAGTCTTGTCGATAATTAGTACGTTTAATTTTTTTACAGGCTGAATTTGCCATAGCCAAAAGGGGCAAGTCAATATAATAAAAAAAAGTATTGTATAAATGATTAAATAGACTGATTTTTTCATTCGGAAACACCTTTTCTCTTCATTTCTCCCCAACTTCTATCCCCAATTATCATTTGCCATATTCCCTCGCATCGCCAGAGTACAGTCATAGGCCTGTACCATATAGTTTCAGTTAAAGAGTATAAAAATAGCTTGATGATATCTGTTACTTTTGGATACCTTGTTAAGCTCCATTCTTCTAAAAGAACAGCGGTCATTGAAAAAATAGACCCATATAAACAGGAAAGAAGAAACAACAAAATAGAAAATTCAACATAGATCCCGCCCAAAATTAAACAAAGGATTATAAAAAGATATCCTAATAATTCAATAACAGGACCCAAAAATTCAACAATCCAGAAGTATGGAAAAGATATAAGACCAATCGATCCGTATTTTGGATTAAATGTTATCTTTCTATGAGTCCATAAACTTTCAAACAGTCCTCTATGCCAGCGTCTCCTCTGCCTGCGTAAAAATGTAATGTCTTCAGGAACCTCAGTCCAACAAACTGGGTCAGGAACATAAACAATCTTTTTCTTTGTTTTCTTTTCTTTTAAGAGTCTATGAATCCTCACGACTAATTCCATATCTTCCCCAACCGTATCTGTTTTATAACCACCTGCAGCAATCACCCAGTGCTTGGAAAAAACACCAAACGCCCCAGAAATGATTAATAAAAGATTGTGACGACTTAAGCCAATTCTCCCCATCAAAAAAGCTCGTAAATATTCGATGATTTGCATTACGACCAATGGTTTATTGGATAACCCGATTTTTTGAATATGTCCGTTAATGATTTGGCAGCCATTCGCGATTCGAACACTCCCACCTGAAGCAACAACTTCTTCATTTGAATCTATTATAGGCTTCATCACTTTTAAAAAGGCATCTGGCTCAAGAACTGAGTCGCCATCTAAAGAGCAAAAATAAGGGTAATGGGAAAAGTTAAGACCGACATTAAGCGCATCCGCTTTTCCCCCGTTTTCCTTGTCAATAAGAAACAAATTTGATAAAATGTCTGACTGATAAATTTTGCCAATTGGTTTTGTTTCCACCTGTTTTCTAACCACTTTTTTTATTTCCTTCATACCATAGTGTTCAATCACTTTTTCAAGTGTATGGTCAGTTGACCCATCATTTACCACAACCACTTCAAATGTAGGATAATTAACACTTAATAATGAGCGTACACTCTGAACAATACCTGCTTCTTCATTATAAGCAGGTACGATAATTGAAACTGGTTTGGTATAAAATTCATTTGAGTAATCTTCATAAGCTTGAACTCTGTCTAGTTGGTATTCCTTCCGAAGCTGAAAAAAGGAAATAACCAAAATAACGGAGTAAAAAGAAATGACAACTACCATATAAACTGCTATAAACCAAGCAAAAACAGTTACAACATCTCCCCATTGCAAAATTATCATTATTTATACCCCTTTATGAAGCCATTCCCAGGCCATGTCCTTGGCAAATGCATCCTTTGATGTTTCAAATACTTCCCGCAAAATCTCGTGCCCATTTGGAAATTGACAGATTGATTGGCCGGCCTGCGATCGAACCCACCATGTTTGATCATGTAAAAGTTCAATCAATCTCGATATACCTTTTACTTCTTTTAATGAACCCACAAGTTTAGCGGCTACCATTCTTTCTTCCCACTTGGTGGAATATAGAAGTTCTAAATAGGGATCTGGATTTTTTACATAACCAATTTCCGATAATGCCTTTAAGGCTCTCAGCTTGATTTCCCCTTTATAGTTGCAAAAAATATTTTCAAGAAAAGATAAATAATTAATCTCCTTTTTCATCGAAATTACATCAAGAATTGCTTTTTGTAATGGTGGGCTGCTTTTATGAAAATGTAGAATAAACTGTTCAAATTGTTGTTGCTCGAGACGTATTAAGATATGACGATACTCGAATTCGGATAAAGAATTGTAGTGGATTGTCAGCATTTCAAATAAATTTTCATATTGGAATAAAGCTAGGATTCTCAAGGTATGAATAAGTTCTTCATGGGAAATTCGTTTTTTCTGGGATAGCTTATGTATATCATCGATAAGTAGGCTTAGTTTGAAATCCTCAATATGATAGAGGGTATTCATCCGTTGACTCCACTTTTTGCTTTTAAGCTGCTTATGATAATACTCTGCTAAATACATGGATGCTAATTCTGATAAACGTTTCTTTTCATCCTCACCCTCTAAAACTTTACTATACATGCTTAGAAGTTTTTCGGTGGCTTTCCGTTCAAGAACTGATTTAGGATTCATTCCCCTAGAATATCCTCCCTCCATAAGCATCGTAAAAAGGATGGATTGATAATTTTCTATATATTGTTCAATCTCCTTTCTGTTTTTAATATCTATTGCTTTTCTTATCGTTAAGTATATTAGTAAAACCATTAATATCCCTAAAATGGTTATAGTTAGAATTGTTAGGAAAAATAACTCATTTCTCAGCATTTTATTTCATCCCTTTGATTAACCGTTCTATCCTAGATTGAAGTTCTTTAATACTAAAAGGTTTGGTCATATAATCATCTGCTCCAAGCTTTAATGCACGTTCAATGTCCGTTTCACTTTTTCTCCCTGTCAACATAAGGACATGAATAATTCTTCTATTTTCTATTTTTTTTACTTTCTGGAGGATTTCGATTCCATCCATGACAGGCATGACACCATCTAGTATTAAAAAATGATCTCCTTTTTCCGCTAAGCGCTTGGATTCAAAAAATTGAAGACCATTTTCAAATGCCTCAAGGTTCAGTTCGTAATGATTAAAATCCATTACCTTAAGTATTCTCATTAGTATTGTTCGAATAATCGCATCGTCATCAATAACCGAAATGAACAAGGTTTTTTTCGTAATTTCATTAATTAAGCCCATAAACGCTCTACTCCCTGATTGAAAATCATTCACTTATGATGAACAGACCTTCGGTATTTGATTCATTGCTTTTACTATTCCCTTTTTCCCTAACAGTTTGAGGTATCTAAAGTTTTTTATTAATAAAACCATGTGTCACGCGTAAAATACAGAAAGTGTCGAAAAATAATAATTTTTGTCGAATTCCCCCGATTTTGAAAGTAGAAAAAAGGGATCCATCAAGTTGGATCCCGAGATTGCTGCTTATATAAGATTTTTTACTTTATTTGTGCAGTTGTCCATTGCTGCCAATATCGATCCTCTAAATTGCTTTTCCTCAAGGGTAACAACTGCTTCAATCGTTGCACCGCCTGGGGTACATACATTATCCTTAAGTTCACCAGGATGTTTTCCAGTCTCAAGAACCATTTTTGCTGCACCCAGTACGGCTTGAGCAGCTAGTCGATAAGCCTGATCCCTAGGTATTCCCTGCCTTACTCCTCCATCTGCCATAGCTTCTATTAGCATATAAACATATGCTGGTGAGGATCCACTGATTGCAGGTACGGCATCCATTAGTTTTTCATCTAGACGTTCGGTTTTACTAAAGGTGTGGAACACACTCTCTATCTCATTTATCTCGTTTTCGGGGAGATATTCATTTGCACAAATTGCACTCATTCCTTCTCCGACCACAGAAGGAGTATTGGGCATTGTTCGAACAACCTTTACTTGGAATCCAAACGACTGTTCAATATCTATTAATGTAATTCCGGCTGCAATCGTTACAATGATTACAGACTGCTTTATATCATTTTTTATTTCTTTTATGACAGTGTCATAGAGATCAGGTTTAACTGCAAGTATGAGTACGTCTGCAAACCTAGCAACGTCCCTATTATTTAATGAAGTAATAATACCGTATGCTCGTTCAATTATTTCAATCGTTTTTTCTGTATTCGCACTAGCCATGATGTTTTCTTTTGGAATCATTTGTGAATTTACAATTCCCCCCATCATAGCCTGAGCCATTTTTCCAGCTCCAATAAAACCTATTTTTTTCTTCATGTTAACTCCCCACCTATTTATACATTTCATTCTCCAGTACGATTATATTTTCTGCGTACGTAGTTCTCCCTATTTCTTTTGTATTTTCAACCAACCTATATATATTATCACAACATTGTTTTGCACCAATAACTAATAACGGCACACCGATAAAATCAATTTTTAAACCTCTAGAGAAAAATCCCCCCATAGACATTGCAAAAGGCACCGTTGGTGAAGTATTGGAGAAGACAATTTTCTCATCAAATTTAAATTTCTCTTGCAGTAATAAACACATTTCTTTTAATGCAGGAACCACATATTTGTTCCTTTTCCGTCCGATAGTGTATACAGAATGTCCATCTTCATCGATCCCATGGAAAATAATTTTCCCAAAATCGGCTTTTGTTAATTTATTAAAATATTTCACATTTAATATTTCTTCTTTCGTAAGTTTCCGTTCAGATTGTGGTAATCGTTTTAAATGATAAGCCGCCGCTATAGAAGTTGTATGAGTCCCGCCAAAATCATTATAGATATAAATCATGGTATCATCCTTTATTTTTTACTATGTATATTATGTACAATAATGCAACTGCCAATTCTTGTTACAGACCAAAGCAAAAAAAGAAGTTTATCACAAAAGGATAAACTTCTTTTACTTATTTATTTAAATCTTTAGGTGAAAATGCTCCTGGAAGTAAGTCTTTTACTTTGAGTTTTAAAATATCACCCTTTAAGTTTGTTAGCACTACTTCCATTTCTGCATCACAAAGTTCTGAAATCACCTGACGGCAAGCCCCACAAGGTGAAACTGGCCCATCAGTATCCGCCACAACAACGAGCGAATCAAATTGTTTTACACCCTCAGAGTACGCCTTAAACAAAGCCGTTCGTTCAGCACAGTTCGTCATGCTATATGCTGCATTTTCAATATTACAACCATGATAAACTTGACCATCTTTTGATAATAGGGCTGCACCAACTTTGAATTTTGAATATGGTGCATAAGCAAACTCTCTCGCTTTTTTCGCTTCTACGATTAAGTCGTTTTTTTCCATCATGTTCACACTCCGCCAAGGAAATTTAATGCTGAACTATTTTTGTAATCCATTCAAGCAGGACGCCGCCAAAGTACACCCCGAAAACACCAACGACAGCCGAAAATACCGGAGGTGCAGGTAACGGAAGCTTTAAAAATTTAAACAACATACCAACTATTAATCCGGCAATTAATGCCATTATTACGTCTCTCATCCAATAAACCTCACAATAGTTTTTTAGTAATTGCTTAAAGATTGCTCACCTTTACTGATTGAAACACCAGAACTTGCACCAATGCGAGTTGCTCCAGCTTCTACCATTGCAATTGCGTCTTCACGACTGCGAACCCCACCAGAAGCCTTTACGCCAATTTCAGGTCCGACTGTTTGGCGCATTAAGCGAATATCCTCGACTGTTGCACCGCCTGTTGAAAAACCAGTAGAAGTTTTTACATAGTCTGCCCCAGCTTTTACAGAAATTTCACATGCTCTTATTTTTTCTTCTTTTGTTAACAAGCAAGTTTCGATGATTACCTTTACCAATGCTTTTCCCTTTGCAGCACCCACAACTGCAGCGATATCTCTTTCAACCAAATCATCTTGCTTATCTTTAAGCGCAGCGACGTTAATCACCATATCTATCTCATTTGCACCGTTATCAATGGCATTTTTTGTTTCAAATGCTTTTGTTTCTGATGTAGTTGCCCCAAGAGGGAAACCAATGACTGTACATACTTTCACTTCTGGGGTATCTGCAAGCATTTTAGCTGCAAAATTTACCCAATTAGGATTTACACACACCGATGCAAATAAATATTTTTTCGCTTCTTCAACTAATTTTCCAATTTCTTCTTTTGTTGCATCTGCTTTTAATAATGTATGATCAATCATCCTAACAACATTTTGAGTCATAACCAATCTTCCTCCCTGTTTCCTGTAAATTTATATAAAGATTTTAATGGCATTTATCACAATGTAACTATATCAAACACATTGAACATTTGTAAATACATTTATGAACAAATGTAAAAATTAATTTTTTTAATTCTTATCAAGCAAGAATTGTGCTGTATATTGATCCGTTACGAGCACATTGGCGTACCCGCCTTTTAATGCTCCGTAAATTCCCTCAATTTTATTCGGACCTCCGGCTACAAGAATGGAATGGTCCTTTTTCTTTAATTCATTAAGATTTACTCCCAGTGTCCTTTCATTTAGGCTCTCGTTGCATACTTCTCCAGATTCATCAAAAAAACGCGAGCAAATATCACCGACTGCCTTTCCATAAAGAGACTTCAAGTCACTTTCTGTAAAATAACCTAACTGAAATAATAAAGAGTTGGTTTTAATTGGACCAATCGTAAAGAGAGCAATATTGGCCTGACTTCCTAGCTCGAGGATTTTTCGAATATGACGATCAGCCTCCATTGCCTGTTTTACAACGACATGATCGACAATTGCAGGAAGCGGTAGGTTATGGGGAGTTGTATGAAAGGCCTTGCCAAAAAGATATAAAATCTCCGATGCATAGGTATTTGTTTCAGCGTGGCTAACACCGCCCTTTAATTGAACAACCTTTACCCCTTTTACAAATTTCTGCTTGAGTTCAACCGCAACATGGTATAAAGTTGTTCCCCAAGTCACCCCAATTATGTCGTCATCCTTGACAATTTCATCAAGATAAACGGCAGCTTTTTCACCTAGATAATTCTTTATGATGTGATCTTCATATTGTGGAATCGAAGCGACAACCGCCTTTTTAAGATTGAACTTTTGTTCAAGCTTCATCGCAAGATTCTCAACATCTTCTGTAGGATCCAAAATATTGATTTGGACAATACCATCACTTTTCGCCTGCTGTAATAGACGGGATACAGTAGGGCGGGAAACTCCGAGCTTCTTGGCAATTTCGTTTTGATTATAATCCAATAGATAATATAACTTTGCTGCTTCAATGACTTTCGCTAATTTTTCACGATCCACTGCTATCACCCTATGTTTTAATATTTTCTTAATTGTAACAAAAAAAACAAATGATTTCATTTATATTTTACATTTGTAAACACCATCTTGAATTTAATTTCAAAATATTTAAAAGTGGGCTTTATTAGGAGGGTGAATTTTCATCATCTAATATGGGGAACATTTATTAAGATATTTATCTGAGTTGTTGACAATACAAAAAGACATGAAAAAGTCATCCGCTAATCATCAGTTCTTCTATATACTGAAATAAGGAAAATGATTCCTTTTGAGGAGGCGATACATTGCAGAAATTAGGAGGATATATATACCGTAAACGTAAATGGGTACTCGTATTTTGGATTTTTGTGATCCTGTTATTAGGATTTTTTGCATTAAAATTACCTTCAGTTCTTAGTGGAAATGGTTTTGAGTATAAAGGCGAATACAATCATACACGTAAACTCCTCGAACAAGACTTTGGACATCCTAAATCCTCCATTATCCTTGTGTTTGAAAAAGATAAAACGGTTAGTGACGAGAATTTCAGGAAGTTCATTCAGGATATATTTGAAAAAATAACGGCTATTCATGACAGTGAACAAATGATTCTTCCTTTCGATCAGGACGGGATGGTAAAGGATAATTATGCCTATGGACTTCTTACTTTTAAAAAGAAGGCGGAGAATCTTGGAAAAGAAATTAACCAATTAAAAGATGTACTTGAAAATAAAAAGGGCTTAAAGGTCACCATGACTGGTGAACCAATTATTGTTCAAGACCTAAATACTGCGAGTCAGGAAGATTTAGCAAAAGCGGAAATGATCGGTTTGCCGATTGCCTTAATCGTTCTTATCCTAGCGTTCGGAGGTCTTGTTGCTGCCTCGCTCCCGATTGTAATCGGTGTTGTTTCGATATTATGTACAATGGGAACCGTTTACTTTTTTAGTTATGGTGCTGATTTAACCATTTTTATATTAAATATTGTTCCAATGATCGGGTTGGCACTGAGTATTGATTTTGCTTTATTGTTTATCAATCGATATAAAGAAGAACTAAAAACCAACTCCATTCAGTCTGCACTTGAAATAACAGTTTCAACCGCGGGACGATCCATCATCTTTTCCGGCCTTTGTGTTTTTATTGGCTTATCGGCTCTTTGGTTTATCAAAATTGATATCTTTCAAAATGTTGCGCTAGGCGGGATGACCGTAGTGTTAATTTCTGCCGTTTGTGCATTAACCTTTCTTCCTGCATTGCTTGCCATATTGGGAACCAAGATCAACAAATTAAGTATACTGCCCTTGGCAGACGAGCAAACAAGTATATGGTACCGATTTGCTAAGATTGTGATGAGGCGCCCAATTCTTATGACAGTTGCAGCCCTTGTTATTCTTTTGGCAGGATTGATACCTCTTAAACAAATGGTTTTAGCAATTCCTGGTACTGAATCTCTGCCGCCAAATTACCCTTCACGAACCGCTTTGGAAGTATTTAAGGAACATTTCGTGGCAAAAGAAGAACGCGATGAGAAAAAAGTGACGATGGTCCTAGAAACAAAAGGCAGCATTCTTGAAAAAAACAATCTTGAAAAAGTAAGTGAAGTGATAAAAAAACTTGATAACGAGAGGCTCGTAAATTCTATAAACTCACCATTTTCAGCCACAGGATTACAGGATGTGGACCAACTTTATCAAGTCCTCACCATTGGAAAAGATGCCAAGATGGCTCCTATTTATGATTACTATATTAGAGATAATAAAATGCTTATCGAGGTGTATTTAAAAACAGGCGAGCATTCTTCTAAAGCAAGACAATGGGTAACTGATTGGTCTAATAAAGATTTAGGCTTAAAAGCTTCGTTTGGCGGACCCATAAAATTTGAGCAAGAAATTTTTTCGGAAATATTCCAAAAAGCTCCCTACGGATTCTTATTGATTGTCATTTCTACGTTTGTAATATTAATGGCAGCTTTCCGCTCGATTCTAATTCCATTGAAAGCCATCCTAATGAATGTGTTAAGCCTGGGCTGCACCTTCGGAATTGTTGTCTGGATTTTCCAGAAAGGTCATTTAGGAATCACACCAGTTGAGATTGCCTTAATTTTACCTGTGTTTGTTTTTACACTTGTGTTTGGTCTTTCAATGGATTACGAAGTATTTCTCATCTCGAGAATACAGGAATTCTATTTAAAAACAGGAGATAATAGTGAGGCTACAATTTCTGGTTTGACTTATACCAGTAAAATTATTACCTCAGCCGCTGCCATTATGATTGTCGTTACTGGTGCCTTTGCTTTTACTGGGGTTATGCCTGTTAAGCAATTAGGGGTGGGAATTGCCACTGCAATTTTCATTGATGCGACGATTGTAAGGATGGTCTTGGTGCCAGCCTTAATGAAGCTGCTTGGCGATTGGAACTGGTGGTTTTTTGGCAAAAAAAATAAAAGACTACATAGATCAAGTAAAAAGCCAGCGTAATTTGGCTGGCTTTTACGTTAATTAGCTTTTCATAGTTTATATGTTCTTAGAATAAAGTTCATTTGGAACTTTGCTTAAAACCACATATAAGCTTACCGGTTCTTTTCCATTATTATTAAAAGACATTTCTTCTTCGCTATTGACATGAATCAAGTCTGCCTTCTGTCTCTCGGTTAAGGCAAGATTAATAGCAATCTCCGTTTTCCCGCTTCCAAAATGACCGGATAGAATGGTTATCTTTATATTTGGGCTCAACTATAACGTCACTCCCTTTTTCTGAAAGTGTAAGCGTTTCTAATAAAACACTTTAGGAAAAGGCCCAAAAATAATTCTCTTTATATTATATGATAAATATAGCTCAAACCGCTTTGATCAAAGTCACATTTCACTGGAGTGTCAAAAAGAATCATAATTCTATTAGAAATATGAATACTAAGAATACCTTTTAAAGCCAGATTCTGAAGGAGGTATTCTATTTGCATAAAAAAACTTTTCTTATCCTTTTTCTTTTATGTCTTTCGCAAACTTCCTTTTTGTCGATTGCAGAAAGTACACCAAATCAACAAGGCGTAGTTAATTTACGTATCCTGGAAACAACCGATTTGCATGCGTCTTTAATCAATTATGATTATTATCAAACAAAAGCAGACAACCGAATTGGACTTGTAAAGACAGCAACACTTATCCGCACTGCAAGGAATGAAGTCCAAAATTCTTTATTGTTTGATGATGGAGACCACCTTAAAGGAAATCCCCTTGGAGAGTATTTGGCTAGAATTCGGGGAATTCATAAGGGAAAAATACATCCAGTTTATCGTGCCTTTAATTTTTTGGACTATGATGCAATTGCCATTGGTAATCACGAATTTAATTATGGACTAGATTTCTTAAATGCCGCCATAAAGGGTGCCAAGATGCCAGTCATCAATGCAAATGTTTTCTCTGTTAAAAAGAATAAACCCTATTTTACCCCCTATGTTATTTTAAAAAGGAATGTGGTTGACCAAACAGGAAGAAAACATGAACTAAAGATTGGGGTCATCTCATTTATGCCAACACAAATCATGAAATGGGATAAGGCGAATCTTGAAGGGAAGATTACTGCAAAACCGATTGTTGATACAGCGAAAGAATATATACCGATCATGAAGTCTAAAGGAGCGGATATCATTGTCGCCCTTGCCCATACAGGAATCAGCTACGAGCCATATAATGCTGAATCAGAAAATGCTGTCTATTATTTAACAAAAATCCCTGGAATTGATGCCGTGTTAGCTGGACATTCACATAGCGTCTTCCCAGGACCTGTTTTTAAAAATTCTCCTCATACCAACATAAAAATGGGACAAATAAATGGAAAGCCTGTTGTAATGGCAGGGGCCTTTGGAAGCCGACTTGGGATTATTGATCTCAGACTCCAAAAAAGCAATGGTACGTGGAAGGTAGTAAAAGGGACATCTATAACAAGACCCATTGCTGATGAGTCAGGAAACCCTCTTGTAAGGAAGGATAAAGGACTATATAAGTTAGTTAAACCTGAGCATCAGGAAACGGTTGATTTTATTAAAAAATTGGGGCTTTAATAAGCAAAAGATTTTCTTTACATCCAAAGTATAGTTTTATAAAATAATGTAGAATATATATTTGGTGTTTTTATTGGGGGAGTCTGTCAAACAGGCTCCTTTTTGTCATTTTTTCACTAATGTACTGGATAAAATACTGGGGAGAAGAGGTCGCTACATGTCAACACAAGCACTAATCGCAATTGGTGTATTTTTAATTACATATGCCTTTATTGTCACAGAAAAGATCCATCGCACGATCATTGCCATGACCGGCGGAATTATGATGGTATTACTAGGAATTGTTGGTCAGGAAAAGGCACTTCATCATATTGATTTTAATACACTCGGATTGCTAACCGGTATGATGATCATCGTTGCTATAACTTCTGAGACTGGTCTGTTCAAATACATAGCTATTTGGGCTGCAAAAAAAGTGAAAGGGGATCCTTTAAAAATCTTGCTGGCGCTCGGTACCATAACTGCATTGGGTTCAGCATTTTTAGATAATGTGACAACGGTACTTTTAATGGTTCCAGTTACATTCAGTATTACAAGACAGCTTCGAGTAAATCCGATTCCCTTTTTAATTACCGAAATTATCGCATCAAATATTGGAGGAACATCCACACTGATTGGTGACCCTCCGAATATTATGCTAGGCAGCGCCGTGAAGGAACTTACCTTTATGGCATTTATTAATAATCTTACAGCCATAACATTCTTTATCTTATTCGTAAATATTGGAATATTAGCATTCATTTATCGGAAACAGCTTCGAACATCAGAAGAATTAAAAGCCAATCTAATGGACCTGGATGAAAAGGAAGAAATAACGGATAAAAAGTTATTAATCAAATCATTAATTGCCCTTTTGCTGACGATTTTGGGATTCTTCCTGCATCAACTGCTTCACATTGAATCAGCAACTGTCGCATTAGCCGGCGCCTTTCTGCTTCTTCTCTTAACAGGGGAAAAATATTTAGATAAAGCATTTTCAAAAGTAGAATGGACAACTATTTTCTTCTTTATTGGACTGTTCGTATTGGTATCAGGTTTGATAGAAACAGGGGTGATTTCGTTATTAGCAGATTACTCTGTACACCTTACCGGGGGTGATGTTACTTCTACATCGATATTAATTCTCTGGGTAAGCGCCATCGCATCTGCCTTTATTGATAATATCCCGTTTGTCGCTACAATGATTCCGATGATTAAAGATATGGGAGAACTAGGAATAAATAATTTAGAGCCACTTTGGTGGAGTCTATCGTTAGGGGCATGTCTTGGCGGAAACGGTACATTAATTGGTGCAAGTGCCAATGTAATTGTTGCCGGACTAGCAGCGAAGGAAGGGCATCCGATTACTTTTGGTAAATTCTTGTTAATTGCCTTCCCATTAATGATTTTATCGATCATAATCTGTACGGTTTACATTTATCTAAGATATTTAATTTAGGGGGAGTATGATGAAATTAGATTATCGATATGATGAGCAGATTCTGGACTTAAAGGAAACAGCGAACGGCGATGATTTTGAATTTACCCTTACTTTTGTTGATAACAATTGGAAGAAAAAGGTCGAAAAAATTCGCGAGTATTTTGATGAAAATAATATCTTAACTGATATCCATTTCTATATTCACCCAAACAATAGGTTTCAAATAATCGTAAGAAAAGACTTTTATAATGAATTTTTAATACAGTTGTTTAGTCAACAAATAGTGAAAGAGATTAAATGGATCTAAAAAATGGCTGCCATCAATCTGGCAGCCATTTCTATTATCGTTTAATGTCTTAATTTTTAAGCTCCTTAAAGCATTTAACGACATTTTCAACTGTGAAACCATACTTCTCAAGTAATATACTTTCAGGCGCAGATGCCCCGAACTGATTGATGGCAATGACGCTGCCATTGTCCCCAATATATTCTCTCCATCCTATTGACGAACCCATTTCAATAGCAAGACGTGCTTTAATATTTTTAGGAAGGATTGATTCTTTATATTCAAGCGATTGTTTCTCAAAACGATCCCAGCTTGGCATACTTACAACTGATACAAAAATCCCTTCACTTTCAAGCTCTTTTTGAGCTGCCATCGCCAAGGACACTTCGGATCCTGTTGCAAGCAATAAACCGCTAGCATTGCCGTTTGCTTCTGAAACAACATATGCACCTTTTTTAACACCTTCATAAACCGTTTGTTGTGGAAGTGCTAATGTCGGTAAGTCCTGACGTGTTAAAACAAGGGCTGTTGGCGTATCTGTGCTTTCCATTGCTAATCTCCAAGCGGCAACAGTCTCCTTCGCATCCGCAGGGCGAAGAATGGAAATTCCCGGCATTGCACGTAATGCTGCTAGCTGTTCAACTGGTTCATGTGTAGGTCCGTCTTCACCTACAGCGATGCTATCATGTGTAAACACATAAGTAACAGGAAGCTTCATTAAGGCAGCTAGACGAATTGCTGGACGTAAGTAATCAGAGAATACGAAGAAGGTAGAACCAAATACTTTAACGCCGCCATGAAGAGCCATCCCATTTAGTGCGGCACCCATTGCGAATTCACGCACTCCGAACCAAATATTACGACCTGCATAGCTATCAATATAGTAATTCTTTTCAGATGTAATAAGTGTTTTGTTCGATCCTGCTAAATCAGCAGACCCCCCCATAAAATGTGGGACAACATTTGCTGCCGCATTCAGTGTTTTCCCCGATGATACGCGAGTTGCGATTTTTTCTCCTTCTATAAAAACTGGTAATGCATCTTCCCAATTTGCCGGAAGCTCTCCAATGATCGCCGCTTCAAATTGCTTAGCGAGCTCTGGGTAGTTCTTCTTATAAATCGCATATAATTCATTCCATGCATTTTCTTTGAGTTGTCCATCTAGCGTAAATAGCTTGAAATGTTCTTTTACTTCTTCGGGAACGAAAAATGGTTCTTCATTGTCCCAATTATATGCAGCTTTTGTTAACTTAATTTCTTCTTTTCCAAGTGGAGACCCATGGGAAGCAGACTTACCAGCTTTATTAGGAGAACCATAGCCGATCACGGTTTTAACCTCAATTAAAGTAGGGCGATTCAACTCTGCTTTTGCTTCTTGTAATGCTTTTTGAATAGCATCAGTATCATTTCCATCTTCTACACGAATCACTTGCCATCCATAGGCTTTAAATCTATCCTCCACACTTTCAGAGAAAGATAAATGCAAATCTCCGTCTAATGAAATGTCATTTGAATCATACATAACAATTAGTCTTCCAAGTTTAAGATGACCTGCCAGGGATGCTGCTTCAGCAGATACACCTTCCATTAAATCACCATCTCCACAAATACCATAAGTATAATGATTAACGATGTCATATCCCTCTTGATTGTATGTAGCTGCAAGATGTCTTTCCGCCATTGCCATCCCCACAGCCATAGCAACCCCTTGTCCTAATGGCCCTGTAGTTGCTTCTATCCCAGGAGTATGACCAAATTCAGGGTGGCCAGGAGTTCTGCTTCCCCATTGACGGAAGTTTTTCAAATCATCAATGGTTACGTCATAACCGAATAAATGTAATAAACTATATAGAAGCATTGATCCATGACCTGCTGATAAAACAAACCTGTCTCTGTTAAACCATTTAGGATTCACTGGGTTATGATTCATTTCTTTTGCCCAAAGCGTGTAAGCCATTGGGGCTGAACCCATTGGCATGCCGGGATGACCAGAGTTGGCCTTTTCGATCCCATCAATCGATAAAGTACGAATGGTATTTATTGCTAATTGATCAACTTTTGTTCCATTAAGTAATGTTGTCATGTGCTATTACACTCCAAATCTATTAAAATTGTATACCAACCTTGTTATAGAGCAGTTTGAAAGGCTTAGTTTTCATTACCCAAAGCCTTCCAAACCATTTCGTAAACCTTTTTCAAGGGAATGTTATGTAGTTTTGCAATGCTTTTGCATTCCTCAAACTCCGGAGCTCTTTGCACAACATGTCCTTCATAAATTCCTTCTTTTACTGTCACTTCACCCCACTCAGTTATAACCTTCCTAAACATTCTTTCTAACCGGTGTACTGTTAACGGATAATAACGTATTCCTAGTGTGGTGGTTTCCTTAAAAAGGATTTCCTTCATTGTATTTATATGTTTCTGCGAGCAAAGTAATTGAAGTAATACGCCTGGTCTATTTTTTTTCATATAAATCGGGGTATAGAAGACATCATTAGCGCCAGCTTCAAACAGCAAGTCCATCACATAGCCAAGCCATTCTCCAGGAATATCATCGAGATTAACTTCCATTTTGACCATCTGATCATCAAGATGCTCATTACTGGGAGGAAGATGAGAGACCATTGAATCATTTCCTTTCTTTCATAAAAAGGATTTAAGAGCTATTTTTCTATTCCCCAATGATGACACGGAGCACATTGGGATGGTTTATAAAGGTCTTCGTTCCAGCACCATAACCAATGGATGTAACCTTCATGGATGGTATGGGGCAAAATTCTTCTGCCAGTACAGCGACAATCGCTGCCCCCGTTGGAGTAGTGAGCTCGAAACGAATGTCCGATTGTTCAATTGGTACACCTTTCAAAATTTCAAGAGTAGCCGGTGCAGGGACAGGATAAATACCATGGTCAATATGGATACGTCCAGTTCCTACTGGGATGGGTGATGACTTGATTACGTCTATTTCTAATTGATGAATTAAGATAGCAGCTCCGATAATGTCAATAATCGAATCCACTGCCCCTACTTCATGAAAATGGACCTTCTCTAGTGGAATTCCATGGATATGTCCTTCTGCTTCACCAATTCTTTTAAAAATTTTTAAAGCCATTTCTTTCACTGGCTCAGCAAAACCAGCACTCTCAATTAATCCAACTATATCCTTATATGCACGGTGCTCATGATGATGGTGCTCATGTTCGTGGCTATGACTGTGATGATGGTGGTTATGATCATGGTCATGGTCATGATTGTGGTCATGATTGTGGTCATGATTGTGGTCATGATCGTGCTCATGACCGTGCTCATGGACATGTTCATGATGGTGTTCGTGATCATGGTCGTGTGTATGGTCCTGAACATTATTCAATAGCACCACGTCAAATTTGGTACTTGTAATCCCATTCTTAACTAGCTTTGTCCATTTCAACTTATATTCATCATCAATATGAAGTTTTTTTAATTCTTCTACTAACCGATTGGGATCTGCTCCGGCATCGATAAGGGCTCCAATGACCATATCTCCGCTGATACCTGAAAAACAATCAAAATAAAGTGTTTTCAATTTTTTCTGGCCCCTTTTTGTGCAAGTTGATCAATTAATACTGCGTTATATCCCCCGCCAAACCCATTATCAATATTCACGACACTAATCCCGGATGCACATGAATTTAACATGGTTAATAAGGCAGATAGTCCATTAAAATTTGCCCCATACCCAATACTTGTTGGGACTGCAATTACAGGATGTGATACAAGTCCGCCCACTACGCTTGGAAGTGCCCCTTCCATACCTGCAACTACAACGGAAACCGTGGCATTTTGAATTTCCTCAGCATGGCTTAACAGGCGATGAATTCCAGCAACACCCACATCATAGATACGATGGACCTTGCTTCCTAATACTTCAGCCGTCACTGCAGCTTCTTCTGCAACCCTTAAATCCGAGGTTCCTGCACAAATCACAGCAATATACCCTTGTGAATCCCCCTCACTCGCATAGTCCTCTTTCCAAAAAAGAATTTGTGCTTCTACTTTGTAGATAAAATCAGGGCAAGAACGTTGGACAATATCTGCCTTTTCTTTGGAAATTCGAGTGACGAGCACTTGGTTGTTTCGAGCTCGTAACACTTGAATAATTGAAACGATTTGTTCAGTCGTCTTCCCTTCACCGTACACGACCTCTGGGAAACCTTGACGTTTCTTACGATGATGGTCAACTTTAGCAAATCCCAAATTTTCAAATGTTGCTAATTGCTCTTTTGCTTCTTTAACACTTAGGGTACCTCTTTGAACCTGCTCTAAAATTTCTTCAAGCATTCGTTCTCCCCCTTAATATTCACTTCAAAAATGTTTTGTCATTCCACTTGCCAATTTTTCATAGTTCTCATATATAATTCTATATTTTTCACTATTTTCCTTAATAGGAACGATTGCTTTACCCATTGGAATATTCTTTTTAATCTCTTCAAATGAATTGACTTTACCAGTTGCCACTAAAGCTGTCCAAGCTGCTCCCCATGCTGCACTGTGATAGCTCTCCGGCACATAAATTTCCGCGTCGAATACATCTGCCATCATTTGCAGCCACAATGGAGATCTGGATAAACCACCGTTAGCATATATCTTTTGATGTTTCCCAGCTAACCTCTCTAATGCTTTGCCAATTTGAAAGAGGTTAAAAGTGATTCCTTCTAGAACAGCTCGGATAAAATGTTCTCTTTTATGCGTTACAGATAATCCAAAGAAATTCCCTTTTGCCCGTTGATTCCAAATCGGCGCTCTTTCGCCATTTAAATAAGGGTGAAAGATGATTCCGTCTGCGCCAAGCGGAACCTTTTCTGCATCGGCAAGGAATTCGGAGAAGTCTCTTTGGTCGTTCAAAAGGTCTTTTAACCATTGTAAGGCAATCCCGCCATTATTTGTTGGACCTCCAATGATAGAAAAATCTTCAGTAAAGGAATAACAAAAGGTTTCTTGATTTTCACTTATCTTAACGCCTTTTGTGATTTGTCTGATGGCCCCGCTAGTTCCAACTGAAACGGCAACTTCACCAGGGAGAATCGCTCCAATTCCCAAGTTAGCCAATTGGCCATCGGCAGCACCAATCACAAAAGGAAGTTCCGGGTCAATTCCCATTTCTTCGGCAATTTGTGGATTAATCCCTGTTAATATATCAGTTGGAGGGACAATTCTTGAAAGCTGACCATCATGAATATCCGTTAGAGATAATAATGTTTGATTCCAAGTATGTGTGGCAGGGTTAAATAAACCTGTCGCAGATGCCATCGAATAATCAATAACCCGCTGATTAAACCAGCATTGTAGTAAATACTCTTTAATCGACATAAAGTACTTTGCCTGGAGGTAGGGTTCATATTTTGTTTCTTTCATCCATAACAACTTAACGAATGGTGTCATTGGATGAACCGGTGTTCCTGTGTTTGAATAAACCTCGTTACCCATTGTTTCTATCACTGATTCTGCTTGTAGATAACTTCTTCCATCAGCCCAAATTAAGGCCGGAGATATTGGACAGCCATTCTCATCTACACAAATCAGGGAATGCATTGCAGCTGAAAACCCGATTGAAATTAATTCATTTTTCTCAATACCAGCTTTTTGGATCGCCTCTTTGATTGCTTTTACAGCTGATTGTTCAATCTCAATGGGGTCTTGTTCCACCCATCCTTGCTGTGGATAATTGAATGTGTTCATTCTCTCGGCTTCTGCGATTAATTTACCTTGTAAGTCAAATACGCATGCTTTAACACTTGTAGTTCCGATATCAAGTCCAATTACAACTTCTCTTGACATGCTTCCTCTTCCTTTTCACATAACAATAAGTAATATTGAAGTTTATAATGTTCCTTTATTGCTATTTATATTATGTTAAAATAAGAGGCTTTGGACGAACCAAAGCCATTTTTTTAATGTACATTCCTAAGACAAATAGCGGAGCAGTAAGCTATTCAGATAACACCTTATTCATGCTTCCACTCTGATATCCAATTAAATCTAAGGTGATATATTTGTAACCAAAACCTTGAAGTGCTTTCACGATCGAGTCATGATTTTCAAGAATCGCCTTCATATCATTAGGTTCTACTTCGATCCTTGCAATATCCTGATGTGTTCGGACCCGTACCTGATGGATATCAAATGATTTTAAATAAGCTTCGGCTTTTTCAACCTTCGTCAGCTTTTCTTTGGTAATATATTCACCGTAGGCAATTCTTGAAGAAAGACAAGCTAAAGATGGTTTATCCCATGTCGGCAAACTAAATTCCCGGGAGAGTTCTCTGATCTCCTGTTTAAACAGATTAGCTTCTAGGAGAGGACCGCGTATCCCCTTTTCTTTAGCGGCTTGCATACCTGGTCGAAATTCATTCATATCATCAGCAATGACTCCATAAACTACATTTTGAAAGCCCTTTTCTTCCATAACTGGAATTATGTGATCAAATAAACTGCTTTTACAAAAATAGCATCGATTTTTATTGTTTTCCGCGTATCCTGGGATTGCGAGTTCAGATGTTTCAATCACTTGGTGCCTGACACCAATTTGATTTGCAAGTACTATTGCCTCTTCAAGCTCACTAGAAGGGTAGCTTTCAGAGTCTGCTGTAATGGCGAGAACATGTTCAGCACCTAATGCGTTCACAGCAGCCTTTAATAGAAATGTACTGTCCACTCCTCCTGAAAATGCTACAACCACGGATTCCATTTCTCGGAGAATAGACGTTAATTTTTCGTATTTCTCTGTTAGCATGGTCCTTTTCTCCCCCTATCCCTCATCTAATATAAAGTCAGCCATTGTTAATTTATTTATTGAGCTGTAGATTTATGTGTACCTTGGATTATATAGTCATGCTGCCAAAGCCGCCATCAACCCGAACGAGTGTTCCTGTTACGAAACTTGACGCTTTCTCAGAAGCAAGCCAAACAGTAGCACCTTGTAACTCTTCCGCCTCACCAAAACGATTCATTGGGGTATGTCGCATGATTGATTCAATGCGTTCTTTGTCTAAAATTTTTCGGTTTTGTTCTGCAGGGAAAAATCCTGGAATAATTGCATTGACACGAATCCCATTTGGAGCAAATTCACGTGCTAAAAACTGTGTAACGCTGTTAAGGCCTGCTTTTGATACGGAATAGGTAAACACTCTTGAAAGTGGTGTTGTTGAAGAAACGGATGAGATATTAATAATGCTTCCTTTTCTATCCTGCTCAATCATTTTCTTCGCAAAAATCTGGCAGGTTAACACAATTCCTTTTAAATTTATATCCATAATTTTGTCCCATTCGTCCATACCAAGTTCAAAAAATGGTGTAGGACTATTTGTACCTGGTGCATTTAAAAGAATGTCCCAGCCGCCGGACCATTGTTCAATTTCATTCGCAACGGTAATTAAAGAATCCTTTGAACTAACATCTGCAGAAAATGCCTTTGCTTCCCCGCCGTTCTCTTCAATTTCCTTGACAACTTCCTCTGCTTTTTCAAGATTACGTCCTACAATCGCAACTTTTGCCCCTTGAGAAGCCAAGCCTTTTGCCATCGCTGAACCCAATACACCATTTCCACCAATTGCGACTGCAACTTTTCCACTTAAATCAAATAAATTTGACATCATTCTTCTCCCCTTTGTTCTATTAAAATAAATTTCCATTTTCATTAAAAGGAATATCATAAAGATCTGAACTTAGTTCCATATTTGGATGCTGTTTTACATATTCAAGTAAAGGCTCAGACACTTCAATTTCACTTAACACTAATGTATTTTTAATGCGGACTAATTTGACATTTCTAAAATCTAAAATATTACATGTTTTAATAGCCGCTTGGATCGCTTGTTTATCGTTTGGTAATGTCGTAGCAATTTTTGTAGGTGCAACAACGGTTGAAGTTAAACCATTTGCATAAGTTCCTTCTTTGTCCATCTTGTCTATTAGCCGTTGTGTCGTAAAATCAGCCGTTCCTACGCCATTGGCATTACCCTCTGATTGATGTGTTACATCGAGCACCACCATTTTGTTAACCTCAGGTCCACCAGATGCATACGGTGTTGGATAACGTCCCGTAATATTCGGATCCATACCATCCCCACTAATATTTTTACCGATTTCATCAATTACAAGGACATCCAATTGATCAAAGAAAAGCTTTGGTAATAACTCTTTTGCTTGTTTTTGAAGTTCATGTTCTCTATTAATAATCTCTTCTGGAGTAAGTACATCAATAATTGCAACTTTATCAAATGCATTTTCAACTGTTGCAACTCCGAAAAGTATGGGGGTCTCTTCCATGATGATCTTTGCCATGGCTGGTACATTTTCTGCCATATATTTAAATCCCATTTGATGACAGGCTTCTGCCCCTTTTTGCTTTCCTAATCCAATGCTAATCATCTTCATAATTCCACTTTCCACTGGTCCACGAAAAGCTGTGTGTGGTTTCACACGATTAATAACAACGATTCCGTCAGCTTCTGAAGCAAATTTATCCACATAAACTGGTAATCCATTCGGCAGCTCACTAATCTTTACTACATCCATTGAAGATCGAATCTCGCAACCAACACTTTCTTCGTTTACACCAAGATGCGCTAAAACTTCGCGTTGGCCCTCTGCAGTCGCCCCCCCGTGACTCCCCATACTTGGTACAATGAATGGTTTTGCTCCTAAATCTTTAAGAAACTTGACTGTTACTGCAGTAATTTCAACGAGGCGATCAAGTCCGCGGCTGCCAACAGCAACCGCAATTTCCATCCCAGGCTGGACTTTTTTCTGAATATGTACTTGCTGTAATTGTTCCTTCAGCGTAGTACCAAGGTCATCAATCTTTGTGTTATCAAAGTGAACTTTGACCTTTGCCATTTTAGGAACTGGAATATCTTTTAATAATTCTTGTAGGATACCCATGTTTGTATCACTCCTTTTTTTACCTATTAAAGTTTTCCTCATTCTATTACATTCCATGTATTGATGAGGCTATAATGAAATCCCCCTGTAATCCCTTACAAAAGAAACTAAAAAAAGTATTATTTATTAATTTGTTTACCAAACAAACTAATTACTTGTATAATATCATTATGGCTAAATTACGTCAATATTTATAAGTTATTTCCTTTTAAAAATAGCAAGGAGGTTCTTTATGCTCACAGGAGATGCAGCATTTATCAAAAAGATGAACAAGTCTTTAATCTTAAGTAAAATTATTGAGCATAAATTGATATCTAGAGCGGAGCTTTCAAAAATTACAGGATTAAATAAAGCAACGATCTCTGTACAGGTATCTGATTTATTGGACAAAGAATTAATTATTGAGACACAACAGGAACACAAAAGTTTGGGGAGAAGGCCAATCATGCTCTCAGTTAACAGAGAGGCAGGTTTTGCCCTGGGAATCGACCTAGATAAAAATTCCATTACTTTTACCATATCGGATTTAATCGGTACTTCCGTTCAGACCGATATAATTGAACTTCAAGTATCTGATTATGATGTCATTCTTAAGTTATTAATAGAACAGATTACTTGTTATAAATTTAAATTTGCCCATACTCGTTACGGTCTTGTTGGAATTACCATTGGAATACATGGAATTGTGAATAAAGATGAAATGATTGATTTTGTCCCTCAACACGGTTGGCGAAACAAAACCTTAAAAAAAGACTTAGAAAATGAAATAGGAGTCAATGTTTATATCGAAAATAATGCCAACTTATGCTCCATTGCGGAAAAGGTGTATAAGCACCACCAAAGTAACAACTTATTATCTGTCAGTTTGTATTCCGGAATTGGTCTTGGATTTATTATCAATGGTGGATTATTCAAAGGATTCCACGGTTACGCTGGTGAGATTGGGCATATGATTGTCGTTCCAAATGGACTCCCCTGCCGATGCGGAAATTTGGGATGCTGGGAACAATACGCTTCCGAATTGAGTTTTATTACCCAATTTGCTGAAAATCAAAAAGAACTAGCTTTCAACCTTGAAGATTTTCAAAATCGGATCAATGAACATGACCCTGTTTTCCTCAAAGAGATAGATCGATTTATTATGTATCTATCTATTGGATTAAATAATTTAATTAACCTTTATAATCCTGAAATCTTAGTGGTAAATAGTGAAATCCTTCGTTTATATCCTAATGCAGCTGAAGAACTTAAAGCCCATCTCTCTTCTTCAATTAGCCATTATTCGGATTTGTTGATCTCAGAATTTGGCAAAAGGGCGTGTATCATGGGTGCCTGTGCTTTGACCATTCAAAACTTTTTAGAGGTTTCAGAGCTTTGTTTAACTTTGTGTGAGGAAAGCTTTCTCGATAAATAGAATAACCAAAAAGTAACTATAAGCCTTCATTCCAGAGGGCTTTTTCTTTTTCATTTGGAATGAATGAAATAGCGAGAAAATCGGCGTAATTATAAGAAAAAGGTTGATGTGAACACTTTCATAACCAATGTTCCCGTTTTCATCGTGTTTGTTTCCGTTTTCAGTGAGATTGTTTAAATTTTGATAATAAATGATAATAAGAGTATCAAATTACTAGGAGGAATTGTAATGAAATATTTAATTAATTTAGTAGTTAAACAAATTGAAAAAAATGGTGAATACATTCCATTTCATCTATCTGAACCTGTCAGAACCAATTCACGAAAATAAAATGTGAATTGGTTTTTTTTTTGAAAAAAAGAAAGTGCCTGACACCATAGTGCCTGACACCCAATTTACTTCATATCTTTTTACGGTCGTTTTAATTTTAAAACCATTCGCCAAATCCTAGTTTTCTCAGGTGATTTGCTGAAATTTCTAGGCACACAAATGGGTCACGACCATACGTATTATCTTGTTCTACCAAGAAATATTGTGCCCCACTTTCAAGACCTGCCTCAGTAATCGCTTTGATATCAAGGTTTCCTTCCCCAAGTTCAGCAAATTCAATCGTATTCGTAAAGACTTGCATGAATTTAACCATATCCTTAAAGTCTACTTCACTTAAATCCATCTGTCCGATCCGATAATCTTTCAAGTGCAATAGAGAAATCCGACCAGCATATTTTTTAACAAACTCGATTGGATTTTCACCAGCTCTTTGAATCCAGTGAACATCTAACTCAAAACCAAGCTTAGAGGTATTATTTTTAATGATATCCAATAAATATTCACCATCATATTTTTGGAATTCAAGGTGGTGTGTATGATAATACAATTCAATTCCATACTCTGCCAATCTATGAGCCATCGCTTCAGCTTTTTCAATAAATTCCATAATTTTATCTTTATGACCCATACAAGTTAACGGCAGCATTCCAATTCGTAAAAAATTACAGTCCAATGTCTTACAATCATTAACAATTTTTTCAAAGTCATTCGTTAACGTCTCGCCAGGCGCACCAGGTAGCATGGGTTCTAAAGCAGCAGAAAGGGCAGCAATTTTGATATCAAAATCTTCACTTGCTCTTTTTAACTCCTCTACGTTTTCTGCTGTCATTGGAATTTGTGATACTTCTACAGCACCATATCCAAGCTCTCTTACTTTTCTCATTGTTTCATAGGCACCAAGTTCGTCCACTTTGCCTTTTAGCATCATCATTTGAACGCCAATTTTACCTTTTTTCATGGTTTCCCCTCCATTTTTATTGTTTGTTTTGTCTCGGATGATTTTCGAATTGCATCAATCATTTGAATGGCAACTAATGCATCCTTTGCATGAACATATTCATGAGTATTTTGGGCGATGCAATTATAGAATTGGTTAATAGTTTTGAAATGGCTAGCCCCATAATAGAATTTGCTTCCAGGCAGTCTCGCATCCTCCACCAATTCTACCTTTTTACCCTCTTCCGTCACTCTCGTAAGAATGCTATCTTTGATGTTGAATTTTCCCTTTTCTAAGACTACCTCTAGCTCGACACTTGCATTTTCTGCATTGGCATTCGTAGAAAAGAATAACCCCTTTGCACCATTTTTAAACTGAATATGAGCCGACGCTGTATCTTCGACTTCAATTCCGTAGTCCAATAACTGGTCAATGGTTCCTCTTATTGCTTCAATTTCACCGCCGAGCAGTTGTAGTAAATCTAAGGTATGAAGAGCTTGGTTAATCATTACGCCGCCGCCGGCATATTCCATTTGACCCCGCCAGGGCTTAACATCATAATAAGCCTTTGGTCTAAACCAAGGTACCAAACCCTTTACTCCAGTGATCTTGCCGTATTCGCCGCTCTTAACCATTTCTTGAAGCATTTCAAAAGTTTCATTATATCGGTTTTGTAAACACACGCCGATTTTAACGTCACTGTATTCTTCCTCAAGTTTTACAAGTGCCTGTCCCTCTTCAGTGTTCAAGCCAAGCGGCTTTTCTTGAAATACATGTACTTCCTTTTCTACACAAGCTTTTGTTACAGGGTAGTGTAAGTAGTGAGGCAGACAATTATGGACACAATCAAGGACTTCTTTTTCTAGCATCTCATGATAATCTGTATAAAAGTTTACCCCAGGTACGGTATCTTTTAATGATTCATTAATATCACAAACTGCCACTAACTCAGCATTTGGGTTAGCTTGTATAGCTGGAATATGAATTTTAGAAATATCTCCAAGTCCTATTACTGCTACTTTTAGCATCAGCCTATCCCCTTTGCAAACAAACTCATGGCATGAAGGCTATGAGTTCGTTTGAATGATAAATCTCTTAAATGTATATGATTATTTTCTAACAGGATACTTATTTTCTTCTTCAATCTTTTTATTTAATTCTGCTAAATAGACCTCTTCATCAATCGGAAGCTCAACTTCTTTACCTAACCAGCTTGATAAGTGGATAGCATTTGCCAAGGCTACTCCATTGATCCCATCGCTTCCAGGCGCGATTAATGGTGTGCCATCTATAATATTTGCTGCGAAGTTCTCCAAGACAGCAATATGTTGGCCGCCCCAAACACTTTCGAATACAATCTCTTCTGTGCTATAAATATCTGAAGTGTCTCCACCCATGAAAATACTCATGACATCTTGCATGTTCATCGTAGCATTCATTTCTGGTTCAGGTTTGTTAAGTCGTTTGATGGTAATTTTTTTGCTGTCATCAACAACGATTTTTCCGTTGTCTCCTAAAATTTCAAAACGGTCCGTACCAATAATGTCATGTGTCGCTGTAATAAATACACCAGTAGCGCCATTACCGTAGTCAAACATAGCTGTTACTTCATCTTCAACTGCAATATTACGTTGGTAACCGTATTTCACATTCGAATAAACCTTTTTAGGCATCCCGCAAATCCACTGAAGTAAATCAATTTGGTGTGGTGCTTGATTGACTAGAACTCCGCCGCCTTCGCCGCCCCATGTTGCTCTCCATTCACTTTGATCGTAATAACCTTGTGGTCTCCACCATGTAGTAATAATCCAGTTTGTACGGCGGATTTTACCAATTACATCATTATCAATAAGCTCTTTCAGTTTTTGATAAAGTGGGTTCGTTCTTTGGTTGAACATGATCGCAAAGGTTAACTCAGGCTTTGTAGCGGCAAATTCATTAAGTTCTTTCACCTGTTTTGTATAAACACCTGCAGGCTTTTCAACCAGTGCATGGATGTTTCTCCTCAACGAATCAATTCCCATTTCAGGGTGCAGGTAATGAGGTACACATGTCACAACAGCGTCAACTTCACCGCTTTCAAGCATTTCAATATAGTTATCATAAAAAGGAACATCAGGATATTTTTCTGCTGCTACTGCGTTTTTAGCTGGGTCATTGTCACAAATTGCTCCAATCACCATGTTTTTAACTTTTCCTTCTGAAATAAATTGAGCGTACGCTCCTCCTTGTGCTCCTAGTCCAACAATACCTAATCTTACAGTTTTCATAATTATTTCTCCTCGCCTTCAATTTTTTGAAGAATTTCTAAAAGTGCTTCGTATTGAAGCTTGTAGCCGCCTGCACCATCGAGACCTTTGTCATTCTTAATAATCTCTGTAGCATCCTCCAGTTCTAAATCCTTTAATGAATCAAATAAAACGAGATGTGGTTCAAGTGTTAAGAAGCCTTTGTAACCGCTTTGAATAAATTGTTTCAGGAGCTCAGGTATTTTCCCTTCTCCAGTCCCACAGACAACATTTTGACTGTCAGATGTTACAGCATCCTTTATGTGTATATAAACAATCTCATTCTTTAAGAGATCGTAACACTCCTGTGTGTCCTCACCGCACTGTACGAAATTAGCGAAGTCGAAAATCCCTTTGAAGTAAGGAGAACCAACCTCTGTTAAAATCTCATGACAGCGTCTTCCGATATCACCAAAGATATCCTTTTCATTTTCATGCAGTAAAATAACATTGTATTTTTCAGCAATGGCTGCATATTCCTTAAGCTTACTAACGACTTCCTCACGATATTGGTCGGCATTGTCGCCCTTAGGAATATAAAAGCTAAATATACGGATATATTTACAATTTAATAAGTTGGAAATTTGACAAAGCGTGTCCAACATGACCTTTTGATGGGCAAATCCATCTTCATCGTTTATGAACACCTTGCCAATAGGCGACCCTATTGAAGAAACACCGATACCTGCCTTTTGAAGCCGTGGTTGTACATTATCTTTAATCTCATCAACGGTATAATCACCAATATTTTTCCCATCAATACCGCGTAAAGAAAGATAATGCATACCAAGATTTGAGACAACTTCAAGCTGGGTATCAAAATCAGAAGAGATTTCATCTGAAAAGCCTGAGATCATTAAGTCTTTATTCATTTAGGAATGTTCCCCCTTTTTCACAGTAATGTTGCTAGAAATTTTATTTTTACGATAACGTGACGGTGTGGTGCCCACCTTCTCTTTAAAATACCGACTAAAATGGGCAACACTCTCGAAGCCAGTTACCCGTGACACCTCTGTTAGCGTTCGATCAGGCTCCATTTCCAACAAATACTTCACCTGATTGAGCCGGCACCCCATTACATATTCCATCACCGTAAAGCCAGTGATTTCCTTAAACACATGCGAAGCATAATACTTACTCAGATTCAACTCTGCAGCCACTCTATCTAAACTTATTTTTTCGCTATAGTGTTCATTAATCCAAGACGCAATGGCCTCTGCATGATGTTCCTTTTCAGTCTTTTTACTTGTTACTTGAGATAATTCTTTTTGACTCATTTTAAAAATTCCTAACAATAATTGAACTAACTCAAGTTTCACTTCGGCTTCTAATAGTTCATTTTTCTTGCCGGTTCGTTGCATTTCTTCATTAATTTGTTCCAACGACGCGGCGATTTCCTTTATCCGTCCATCAACAAATTGTCCCGCTTCATCATATCGTGTTCGCAGCAAACAATTGTTAAGTTTCTTAAAAGGATCTAACAAATTTGGGATTCCAAGAGCTGTCAATAACTCTTGCAGCCACGTAGGTGAAAAATGAAGCATACTCCTTGTATACGTGCTGCCTGTCCTCGGGTTCGGTTTATGCAATGTCATACCATCCAAAAGAATGATATCACCAGGCTGTAATTCATAAATCCTATTATTAATTAAATACTTACAATCACCCGAATGAAAAAAATAGATCTCATATTCTTGATGTGAGTGAAAATTAAATATGTTGGACTCCATACCTTGTACTCGGTAGAATGCGTTTATCCATTCATCCATTATTTTCCTTCTGTTAGGAGATATATTCCACTCATCCATTACTCTCACACCCTTATAGGTAAGCGTTAACAAATTAATTTGTTAACTTAACATACTATTATTATATTGCACTTAGAAACTAAAATCATTCTCTAAAACTGCTTAAAAAATAGTTGAATTTTGACTCACATTGCTTTTTAATAATAAATTTAAGGCAACCGACTATAAAAAAAAAGAGACGAAACCAGCCCCTATTGAGCTAGTTTTGTCTCTTTTGAAAGTGGTCCAAATCAAACTGCTTATTCCATCCAGTGTGTATGGAATACTCCTTCTTTATCAACACGTTGATAGGTGTGAGCACCAAAGTAGTCACGTTGTGCTTGTAACAGATTAGCAGGTAAAGTTTCAGTCCGGTAGCTGTCATAATAGGCAATCGCGCTAGCGAATGAAGGTACAGGAATACCACGTTCAATTGCCACAGCAAGAACTTGACGTAATGGCTGTTGATAGTTTTCAACAATTTCTTTGAAGTATGGATCTAACAATAAGTTTCTTAATTCAGGGTCGCGATCATACGCATCTTTAATCTTTTGTAAGAATTGTGCACGAATGATACAGCCTCCGCGGAAAATCATCGCGATATCACCGTAACGAAGATTCCAATCGTATTCTTCAGAGGCAGCACGCATTTGTGCAAAACCTTGTGCATAAGAAACAATTTTACTCATATATAATGCTTTTCGAACTGCTTCGATTAATTCTTCTTTATTGCCTTCAAACGCCTTAACTTCTGGTCCATTAAGAACCTTACTTGCCTTAACACGCTCATCCTTCATTGCTGAAATAAAGCGGGCAAATACAGATTCAGTGATAATTGGAAGTGGAACACCTAAGTCTAAAGCATTTTGGCTTGTCCATTTACCAGTACCCTTTTGACCAGCTGTATCGAGGATTAAGTCAACCATTGGTTTACCAGTTTCTTCATCCACTTTTGTAAAGATATCAGCCGTAATTTCAATCAAATAGCTGTCTAATTCGCCTTTATTCCATTCAGCAAAGACCTCATGAAGCTCTTTTGCATCTAAACCAAGGACATTTTTCAAAATAAAATAAGCTTCACAGATTAACTGCATATCTCCATATTCAATTCCGTTATGAACCATTTTCACATAGTGACCCGCACCATTTGGACCAATATACGTACAGCAAGGATCGCCCTCTACTTTTGCAGAAATGGCTTCTAAGATTGGTTTAACAAGGTTATAAGCCTCTTCTTTACCGCCTGGCATGATAGAAGGACCTTTTAATGCGCCTTCTTCTCCACCTGAAACGCCAGTTCCGATGAAATGGAATCCTGCTGTCTCTAGTTCCTTATTACGTCTGATTGTATCTTGGAAGAATGTATTCCCACCATCAATTAGGATATCGCCTTCTTCAAGAAATGGCTTTAAAGAGTCGATGGTTGCATCTGTTGCAGTACCAGCTTTAACCATTAATAAAATTTTGCGAGGCTTTTCTAAAGAATTAACGAATTCTTCAACAGAACGTGCACCTACAAAGTTTTTTCCCTCTGCTTCATTCTTTAAAAACTCTTCTGTTTTATCGTATGAACGATTAAATACAGCAACGGAATATCCACGGCTTTCAATATTTAGGGCAAGGTTTTTACCCATAACAGCTAAACCAACTACACCAATTTGTTGTTTAGACATACTATCCCTCTTTCATTATTAATACTATTTAGATAACCACATTTCTTTCATTAATACAATTAAAAAGTGCTTTTTTAGCGTCTTAAAAAATATTTTTCGGCATTATCATAACAAATATTCCTTACCATTTGCTCCATTTGCTTCATGTCATTCGGCGCTAACCCTTTTTCAACCCAATCACCAAGGAGGTTACACAGAATTCGGCGGAAGTAATCATGACGTGCATAAGATAGGAAGCTGCGAGAGTCTGTCAGCATACCGATAAAGTGACTGAGTAATCCGACATTTGCAAAATCCTTCATTTGTCTCTCCATACCATCGATATGGTCTAAAAACCACCAGCCAGAACCTAATTGAACTTTTCCTGGAATCCCTTCTTCATAGAAGTTACCCATCATTCCTGCTAGCATAACATTGTCTTTTTGGTTCAAGTTAAACAGTACTGTTCTCGGCAATGCATTTTCTTGGTCTAAGGAATCTAGGAAACGAGATAATCCTTCTGCCATATTAGTTTCTCCAACTGAGTCAAATCCAACGTCAGTTCCAAGAAGTTCTTTCATTCTTGTATTATTGTTTCTCATCGCTCCCATATGGAGTTGCATAACCCATTGTTTCTCGGCATACATCTTGCCAAGCTCTTTTAATAAGTAGTAACGGTAAGAAACTAATTCACTAGTTGAAAGCTCTAAGCCGCTTAATCTTTTATTGAAAATTTCTTCAATCTCTTGTTTTGTAGATTCCACGTATTCCATATTTTGAATGTCATGGTCCGATGCGCGACCTCCGTTTTCATGGAAGTAGGCAATTCGTTGCTTTAACGCTGCTAATAATGCGTCAAATGAATCCACGTTTACACCTGAAACTTGTGTTAATTTTTCAATCCAGCTAGCGAAAGTTGGACGTTCAATAAAAAGCGCACCATCTGGACGGAATGTTGGAGCAATAATTGTTTTAAAGGTCTCATCATTTTTCAATAATTGATGGAATTCTAATGTAGAGATTGGATCATCCGTCGTTCCGATAAACTTTACATTTGATCTCTCAATTAAAGCTCTTGCACTGAATTCAGGCGTCTGTAACTTTTCATTACATTCTTCCCAAATTTCACGAGCTGTCTCAGGACTTAATACTTTATCAATACCAAAGACCATTTTTAATTCTAAGTGCGTCCAATGGTATACTGGGTTTCCAATTAAATGTGGAACTGTCTCTGCCCATGCTGCGAATTTTTCCCAATCACCTGCATCTCCGGTAATGTATTCCTCTCCAATACCATTCATGCGCATTGTTCGCCATTTATAATGATCCCCACCAAGCCAGATTTGAGTAATATTTTCATATGACTTGTTTTCCCATACTTCCTTCGGATCTAAGTGACAGTGAAAATCAAAAATTGGTGAAGATACTGCGGCATTTTCATAAAGCTTAACTGCAGTTTCTGTATTTAACAAAAAGTGTTGATCCATAAATTTTTTCATCGAATACCTCTCCTTTAGATAGAAATTCATACGGTTAATGCACATCTGTAACCCCTTACAGAAATATATAAGTATTTGTTATCAGATAGTTCTCTTTTAATTTGTTTATTAAACAAATTAATTACATTCCTAATTTATCATGTTTAATATGTTTAGTCAATTAACTATTTAGGAATTAATAGAATAATAACGACCTTTTAATGAAAGAACTGATATAATAAGGATATAAACAAAGGAATGCACGAAATGGAGGATAAAAATGGTTACTGGTGATGCGGCATATATAAAAAAAATTAATCGCTCTTTAATCCTTAGAGAAATTGTTAAAGAAGGAATGATTTCGAGAGCAGATCTATCCAAAGCCACTAACTTAACAAGAGCAACCATCTCAGCACAAGTTGCAGACTTATTGGAAGAAGGGCTTATTATAGAGACACAGCTTGAGCATTTTTCGGTTGGAAGAAAGCCGATTATGCTCTCATTGAACGGACAAGTTGGCTATGCACTTGGTATTGACCTTGATTATGGTCAAATATCATTTACATTATCAGACCTTCTTGGCGGTCCTGTTTCATCTAATATTATCAAAATAAATACTGCAGATTATACAGAGATACTTCATCTTTTAATTCAACAAATCAAAAAGTTCAAAGCAGATTACACTACGAGCCGCTATGGTATTGTAGGAATTGTTATCGCCATCCATGGTCTAGTTACAAAAGACGAAGAAATCCACTATGTTCCTCGGTTTAATTGGCATGATATTAATCTCAAGCGTGATTTAGAAAGAGAATTTGATTCGGCTATCTACCTTGAAAATAATGCAAATCTAAGTTCTTTTGCCGAAAGGGTCTTTGTACACCATGAAACAGACAACTTGTTATGTGCGACCCTCTATTCTGGGATCGGCCTAGGTATGATGATGAACAATGAGTTTTTTCGAGGGAATGACGGATATGCTGGTGAAATAGGTCATATGATTGTTGTTCCACAAGGTAAACCATGCAATTGTGGAAATAAGGGATGCTGGGAAAAGTATGCTTCAGAATCGGTCATTTTTGAACATTTATCTAAAAAACGACAAATAAAGAATCTAACTTACGAACATATTCAAAAGTGGCTTAATGAAGGCGATGTGGAAGTGCACGAACTGATGGAACAATTCCTTTTTTATCTTTCCATTGGATTGAATAATATGATTAACATGTATAATCCAGACGTACTCGTGCTTGATAGTGAACTGTTGCGTATGTATCCGGACTCTCTAGATAAAATTAGTGGAAATCTAAATTCTTCAATTAGTCATTACCGGGAATTAATGATCTCTACTATCGGGAAAGAATCCTGTGTCCTTGGGGCATGTGCACTTGCTATCAAACATTTTCTTGATGTCCCGATGTTAAATTTACCCTATGAGATAAAATCCAACCGAATTGGAAGCGCACTCATTTAGAACATGATTACTTCTTCTTTCAAGGGAAAAACCCCTTTTAGCTAGTGCTAAAAGGGGTTTTTAACGATGTTTATTACGCACTTTTTAAACTATCATTCACCTTTTGTTTATCTTTAAGTTCATCAACAATCTTTTTATAAAGATCCTCTGTTAAATTATACAGAACAATTAAGATAACCGCTGCAATTAAGTTTAGTCCGGCTGGAACGAGGAACATAAGCCCTTTAATACCAAGGAGTGCGCCAGCAGTTTGTTCTGCATTTGGAACATAACCTATTAATCCAAGGGCAACGCCAGGAATAAAACCAGCTAACGCCTGTGCTAGTTTACGGAAGAAACTGTAACTTGAATATACAATCCCTTCTGTCCGTTGTCCTGTTTTCCATTCATGATAATCCACTGCATCCGCAACCATTACCCATGGTAAACCTAGTGCAAAGCTAAGACCTAAGCTTCCAATTGTAAGTAATATAAGGAAAGTCGGTACGTTAGCTGGTAGAACAAAGTTTGCAACATCCGCGGCAATTCCAATAAAAAGACCGATAATAAATGTTTTCTTTTTTCCAAGTCTTTTAACAAGTGCTGGAATAAAAAATGAACCAATGACAGCGATTCCAATACTAGTAAATGAAAGCAAAGACATAAGACCTGAATTTCCTAAATTATATTGTAAGTAATATAACTGAACAGCTGTGCGTAGGTTACTCCCAGCAACCATAAACAAACAAACGAAACAAAGAGCAATTAGCGGTCTATTACTTAGCAATAATTTGAAGAGTTTTGACATCGGAAGCTTTTCTTCTTCTTTTTTAGGCACCCTAATCACATTTTCATTTGTATTACGATAGCAAATATAATGGAATATGACCCCAATTAACGCCATCGAACCGATTCCCACAGTATATCCTAATTTTTGATCTGGAAAATATAAAACAATTGGGATAACAACCATCCCCGAAATAAGCATTGCAAATTGGCTGCCAATAGCTCTGAAGGATCCAAGAGATGCACGATCCACAGAATCTTGGGTCATGGAAGCTGCGAGTGATCCATAAGGAATGTTAACAATGGAATACGACAACCCAAAGGCCATATAGGTTATAAAAGCAAATACAATTTTTCCTGTATCTGAAAAGTCAGGTGCCATGAAAGAAATGATAGTCATAATGGCAAGCGGAATCGATCCAAATAAGATGAACGGCCGGAACTTACCTCGTTTACCTACCTTCCGTTTATCCACAAAAGCACCTACTGAGGAATCTGCAAATGCATCAAAAATCTTTGATACTAAAAATACGAGGCCGCCCCAATAAGCCGAAATTCCTAAAATATCTGTATAGAACTTTAGCAAATAAATTTGCCCCATATCAAACATAAAGCCGTTACCCACATCACCTAAACCGTAGGAGATTTTTTCTTTTAAGGTTAATTTTTTTTGGGCACTATTCTCCATCATGACTCCCTCTTCCTTCTATAATAATTAAATGTGTTTTAGCTGTAACCCTTTTCAAAACTACAAAGAATAAATGTTTAAATCTTTGAGATTGAAAAAAGGTTTTTTAATTTGTTTAATAAACTAACAAATTAACTTCATTGATAGAATACCACCGTCGACAAATTTCGTCAATAATAATTTGTAAGCGTTTATCATCCTATTCATCCCATTTATTAACATTTATCCAGTAAAGATCAATAAGGGAGTTCATAGCATAACAGAAAAGGCTCCGATTCGCATGAAATCGGAGCCTTTTTTTACCTATTTAATTTTAGCCTTTTCTCTTTTCAGCTAAATCAGCTGCAAGTTGTGCTGTACGCTTTTTGTTTAATGGATAACAGAATACAATAATTAGGAACACAACAGCAAGTGTGATTGCAGGTACTAGAGTTCCAAGTGTATGAATTCCTTGAAGCGTATCTGCTGACTGTGCTTTAAGAGTTGGATTATAACCGACTGCTGCGATTGCTGCACCACCAACACCACCGGCAACTGCTTGACCAACTTTACGTGCCATAGAATAGATCGAGTAAACGGTTCCATCTTCACGTAAGCCAGTTAAATACTCATGATAATCAATAACGTCAGTAACGAAAGCCCAAATGACAAGGTTGAAAATACCATAACCAAACATTCCAACGGTTAAAATTCCGATAAATTGTGTTGCTGTTATGTTAGGAAGGAAATATAGAACTCCGTATACAATAGCAGCAAGTAATAAACCACCAGAAGCCACTTCTTTTTTACCAAATTTCGCAACTAATGGTTTAACAAATGGCATACCTACAAATACTGCAATAGCTTGAAGAAGACCAACCATACTTAGTGCTTTAGCATTTCCAAAGTAATCCTTAAATAAATAAACGTTTACTGCACCAATTAACATAAAGACAACCAGGAACAATAATGAAGCAATAAGGAACCAAATTAATGGTCTGTTTTTTACAAGACCTTTCATTGTTTGTCCTAAGTTCATCTGTGGTTTAGTTGTTTCATTCAATGTAATCCGTTCAACCGATAATTTATAACAAGCCATATAACAAGCAAGTGCAAGTCCACCGAAAATTAATGCAGCTAATATGAAGCGATTAGCATCTGGTCGGTTGTTAACAAACAAAATCATAGGACCAACCACGTTAATAATTAAACCGGCCAAGTTTCCACCTAATGTTCTCCAGCTTGATAGTGCTGTACGTTCAACAGGATCGCCTGTGATAACTGAAGCCATTGATCCGTAAGGAATATTAACTGTACTATATAGTGTTCCCCAAATAATATATGTTACGTAAGCATAAGCAAGATAAAATCCATCGGACATTCCTGGAATGTGAACAAACATTAAAATACCAGAAATAACAAGCGGGAAAGACATTCTAAAAATCCAAGGCTTGAATTTGCCATTTTTCCCTGCTTTTCTTGTATCAATAAAACGGCCCCATGAAACGTCTGCTACTGCATCCCACAAACGGGCAAGTAAGAATAAACCACCGACTGCAGCAGGATTAATATGAAAGACATCTGTATAGAAAACCATTAAGAATGCGGCAACTAGAATAAAGAAGAAATCGTTCCCCCAATCACCAAACATATAACCAAGTTTGTCTTTCATTCCAAACTTTCTAAATTCATTTGCAGAACCTTGTACCTCAGCCGATTTTTTTGCAAGTTGACTCATTTTTTACCCCTCCATTATGCATTTAATTTGTAATTCACCCCGAAAGCTATACGTTTAACTCCATGAAACTTTAGAACTCTCAATACTTTGAAACCCTTTTCAAAACAAATTATAAAAAAGACAATTAGTGCACTTCTTTTAATTAGTTTATTGAACTAATTAATTAGTATAGTTGTATCTTATCATCGACTATTTACTCAGTCAACAACTTTTTGTAAGCGTTTAATTAAAAAAATTCCAATTATTAAAATCCCTTCTCTTACGTGATCAAGTGCTTAAGATAGTTTGAAGTCAGAAGTAGTATATTGATGTAATTAAAAAAAAATCGACACTTAATGTTCAAGAACGTCACCTGTTGTTCAATATTGAGCAAGTTATTTTTTACCTTTAATACAGGAATCCTTTCTTAATCTAACTTTGTCATAAATATCTAATTCATAGTATAATTGGAAGATGCAAATAATTTATGAAATAATATTGCACAATAGCTCTACGAACTTTATTCACTATTCCAGGAGAGTATTCATGTTAAAAGATTTTGTTTCAAATGGCGCACTATTAATTGCTTCCTTTTCTATTATGGGAGTGTTATTTAAAGATAAGCCAATAAATCCTTCCTCTCCGCTATCCTCAAAATTATATTGGGGACTTTGTTTTGGAGTTCTAGGGAATATTTTAATGACGTTTAGTATTCAAATTAACGCAACCACAATTGCTGATCTACGCCATTTGGCAATAGTGATCGCTGCAACTTTCGGTGGGTATATCCCAGCAATATTGGCTGCTGTCCTTATTGCAGCAGGAAGAATCCTTCTTTTTGGTATGAATGAATCTTCCATACTGGGAGCAATCGGGGCTGTACTAACAGGCATCCTCTGTGGCGGAATCGCAACATTAAACTGTTCCAGAACTTTAAAGGCTTTCATAATGAATCTGATTGGTTTGTTAATTGTTTCAATCATTTTCATTATCAGAATTGACAACTTCCCAACACTCAAAAATGTTTTAACCATACATTATTTAATTTCTCTCATTGGTGGTTTTTTTGCTTATCATTTTTTTGTCTTCGTGGTGAAGTCATACGAAGTACAAAATCAATTAAAGCATAATGTCATGAAATTGAAGGAAACAGAAGAACGTTTTCGCCTCATAGCTGAATATTCCAGTGACATGATTACAATGCACAACGAAAAAGCCGAATATATTTATATTTCACCCGCTGTAAAAGAAATTATTCATTTTGAGTACACTGAACTTCTCGGAAAAAAAATGGAGGTTTTTATTCATCCAGATGATGTTGCCCAAACAAAAGACATGTTTGAAAAAGCACTTCATGAGGGTGTGGCTGAATCAACTTACAGGTACCGTACGAGTAAAGGAGATTATGTTTGGATTGAATCTACTTTAAAGAGTGTTCACTTCGAAGAAGATGGAAGTAAGAAAGTCATTATTGTATCAAGAAATATTACTGATCGAAAACTTACGGAACAAAAACTACAAGAGGCAAATCAATTACTCAATCAACTATCCTACTTAGATGGACTAACAGGGATTGCCAACAGAAGATATTTTGATGAAACGCTTGAGAAAGCATGGGCTAATTCTTCTATAAGTCATACGCCAATCACATTAATTATGTTTGATATTGATTACTTTAAAAAATACAACGATACATACGGCCATCTAACTGGAGATTTTTGCTTACAATCAATTGCACAAGCTATTAACAATCAAATAGCTGTTAAATCTCATTATACTTTTTGCCGTTATGGAGGGGAGGAATTTGCTCTCATCTCTCCTTCTACAACCATGGAGGAAGGGATGAAAATTGCTTATCAAATTCAGGAGACAATTAAGTTACTTAAAATTCCCCATATTAGTTCTGACATTGCTGATATTGTTACGCTAAGTATTGGATTTGCCACAATGGTTCCAACAACTTTAGAAAAACCGCAGGCATTAATCCAAATGGCTGATTCGGCATTATATTTATCTAAGACAAAAGGTAGAAATACAATTTCATCCTCTCATTTAAGCATGGAAGGCTTGTAAATAATACAAGCCTTCCTTTTTTTATCAAATCCAATCATATTTTTCTAAATATTATGCAAATTTTGTTGTATAATGCGGAAAATACATGTAAAATTTTCCTATCAGCCCTTTTTGGATGGTGATGACAATGGAAATTACGAAACATCTTTTCTTTAACCTCTCAATATATATCGTTTTATTGTTTTTTTGTTTAATTTTTTTCGATAATTATAAAAAATTCACCCTATCCAAACCCTCACTAACATTCTTTTTTATTGTCATGTTATGGTTATGTATTCAATTCTCATACAATCCAATTTCATATGCTCGATATGATTTAAGGATTATTCCTTTGGTTTTGGGGGCCCTTTATGTTGGAATAGGCCCGATTCTAATTGGGGCAATTATTATTATACGGGGTTTCTATGGCTTTGATTCAGGCTTTTATCAAACAATGTTGCTTTATGTACCTCTCACAGTAGTATTTTGGCGATTATATCCTTGGTTTTTAAAGCAAGTGCCAGCACGCCGCATTTTCGTGACTGTATGTTTGGGAATAATCCTCGGCATAGTGACAGTTATTGGGATGAGTTTCGCCCATCCCCATTACTATTGGCTGGATGCATGGACTGCGTTCTTATTCATTCCCTCTCTCGGAATTGGGATCATTTCATATGGGATTGAATTTGTTAGAAGAAATAATGAAATGCAGCAGCAGCTGATTAAAGCTGAAAAGTTAAAAGCAGTTGAACAAATGGGAGCTGCCATTTCCCATGAGATTCGAAATCCACTAACTGCAGCTAGCGGGTTTGTTCAGCTCCTGCAAGATGATTACCTTTCAAGGCATAAACGGAAAGAATATTTATCGATCGTAAAAGAGGAATTAATTTCGGCTGAACGGGTTATACAAGATTATTTAACCTTTGCAAAACCATCGATAGAAGCGTTTGAGGAAATAAATGTAAAAAGTGAATTACGGCAAATAATTAATATTCTTCAGCCCTTAGCCAATCAAAATTCAGTCGAGATTAGCACAGACTTTTCAGTGATTGGGTTTATAAAAGGGGATGGGCAAAAGTTCCGTCAATGTTTTGTGAATGTCCTCAAAAATGCAATTGAAGCAATGCCTAATGGAGGTTATTTAACTGTTACAACTGAGTATAGTAAAAACAATGTAACCATTAGTGTGAAGGACACTGGTGTAGGAATGACCATAGAACAGCTAGAGCGATTAGGAGAACCATTTTATTCCACAAAAGGTAAAAATGGAACAGGCTTAGGTATGATGGTGGTTTACAGCATTGCACGTGCAATGGATGGTACGGTTTGGGCTGAAAGTGAAGTGGGAATGGGAACCACTTTTCATTTTAAATTTCCAACGATTTCGTCGATAATGAAAAAAGAAAATAATATCATTTAAAAAACAAACCGACAGAAGACTAACTTTTGTCGGTTTGTTTTTACTTTATTTGCCAATAAACATTTGGGTCCAGTGTTTGCCTGTCGCTTCAAATCCTACCCCAATATGAGTAAAATTTGAACTTAAGATATTTTTACGATGCCCTTCACTGTTCATCCAAGCAGTTACTACTTCTTGTGGCGTTCGTTGTCCTTGTGCGATATTTTCACCTGCAGATTTATAAGTCACGCCAAAGTCTCTCATCATGTCAAATGGTGATCCATAGGTTGGGCTTGTATGTGAAAAATAATTTTTTTGCTGCATATCCAACGATTTTTTCTGTGCAACACTGTTTAACTGTGTGTCAGCCTTTAAAGCAGGAAGTCCGTTTTTACTGCGTTGGGCATTTGTTAAGTCAATTACTTGTTGTACGTATTGACTAACTGTCCCAGTAGCCGGTGCATTATTTTGTGTAGTAGCTGGCTGTTTTGGTGCCGGTTGTGCTTGTGGTGGTGCTGGCCGTTGTTGCTTCGGTGCTGGTTGTTGTTGGATTGGTGCTGGTTGTTGTTGGATTGGTGCTGGTTGTTGTTGGACTGGTGCTTGTACATTCGGTCTTTGCTGCTGAATATAAGGTTGGATCTGTTGGAGTGCCAAATTACCTAGTCTAGGATCGAGACGAATAAACTGGTACTTTGCATCTTGGATTAATACCGCCCTTGTATGAGGGTATTGATTACTGTTCAAATTTGTTTGATATGCAGAAATCATATCATCATTGTTTTTGTAATATTTCTTGTTTTTTCGATTATTGTTATAAAAATTTACATCAGAATCAGATTCGCTGTTATTATTGTTCGTGTAATCCTCAGTCAAAGGACCATTGTGGTCGATCCCATCATCTCTCCCATTACGTACATCCATATAAGGGGTATTGATTCTGTTATTGGTGTTCATTCCTATACGATTTGACCCTTGATCATTTATTTCTTTATTATCATTGTTATTACAAGCAGCAAGGCCCATTGTTAAGACAGCTGTTAAAAGTAACCCAACTGGTTTTTTTATCAATCGAAATACCTCCTTCTTAAATTCATGTTGCCTTCATAGTGTTAATGTTTTTCAAAGAAAGTATTGATGGAAAATAAACGTATTTAATAATCTGGCATAATCACAATTTTCCACAAAAAAAACCAACTATTGAAACTGTCGGCTTGTTTTTAAGGGGTCATTTTTCCAGCATTGGAATCCGGCCTTTATATTTGTTAATAAGATCTCGATTATGTTCTTCGGCACCATCTGCATTGCCACTTTTAAAGATTGGCGGTTCAAAATTATTTTCAATCATTATGCGGATCGCTTCAACCATTATTCCGTTAACAATTGCTGTCCCTATAACCGTTGAACCAGAACCAAAGTTTACACCAAGTGACTCGTGCTCCATTAATGCATCACCCACTTTAATATGATTATCAATGGAAAGGTCCGCCGTATGATACAAATATTTACCACTTTTATGTCTTGACTTCACTGTTTTTGTATAAACATACGATGTGACGCTAATGACAAATGCACCTTTATCTTTAGCAATCTCGGCCACATCAATTGGCACAGGATTCCTGCCAGAGGTTGATGCGACAATGACAACATCTTGAGGTTGAATCTTCACATTTATCATGAATTGTTCTGCAAAATCATTTTCTTTTTCTAATTGAGAGGAGCGAACCGCCCCTTTATGCAGCATTAAATCTTCTATTAGGATTGGATTAATTGGAACCAGTCCACCAGCTCGGTAAAATAGTTCTTCCCCAAGCATATGGGAATGTCCGCAACCAAAAACATGAACAATCCCATCCTTTTGGATGCACTTGGCCACTTTCTCTGCAGCTATTTTGAGGTTTTCATTTTCATCTTTTTCGATTAAGCTTAATAATTCTTTAAGCTTAGAAAAATAAAGATTGAACAAGATAAATAATCTCCTTTGTTTTCAGCGTTTCATCTGAATCATAAACTTGTAACGATCCGCCCGATATACAGATTTAACAAATTCAACCGGGGTAGTATCTTTAAGAAAAGTATTTCTTTGGATTAACATGACTGGTGACCCTTTGCTGATCTTTAAATAATTTGCCTCACTTTGGCTGGCAATTGATGATTCAATAATCTGAGAAGCGCTATCAATTTTTAAGTCTAACTGTCCTTCAATATGCGCGTATAGGGATTCATTTACAATTTGTTCCGTAAGTCCTTTAACGAGATTTGCTGAAATATAATTTGTTTCTAAGGCCATTGGGACACTATCTGCCATACGAATCCGTTTGATTTCATATACGGGTCCATATTCAGAAATCAAAAGCTGACCTGCTATTTGTTTTGTCGCCGGAATAATTTCAAAGTGGATTAATTGGCTCCCTGGTTCCAATCCTCTTGCCTTCATATCTTCTGTGAAGCTTGTTAATCCCTGAAGGGGCTGTTCGATTTTTCTTTCTGCAACAAATGTTCCTTTTCCTTGCAAACGATATAAATAGCCCTCATTTACTAACTGTGTAAAGGCCTGTCTAACTGTCATCCGGCTAATTTGATATTTCTCCGCATATTCTCTCTCAGGAGGGAGAGAATCACCAGGTCGCAATTCGCCGTTTTCAATTAACTCTTTGATATATCCTTCAAGTTGATAATAAATTGGGATGGGAGAATTCTTATTAATCATTTTCCTCCAACTGCATCCTTTCCTTTACATTGGCACCTTTTCGCTATAGTGAACCTTTAGATCTGCTATTGCCGCTTTATCTGCAATAATTGTAACACAAGGATGATTTTTCAACACGGATGCAGGAAAACTTTCATTAATTTCGCCGTTCAAAAGTCTAAACAGTGCTTCTTTTTTCTTTTCACCTGAAACGAGAAGAAGAATTTCTTTGCTTTTCATAATGGTTGCAATCCCCATCGTAATCGCTTTTGTAGGAACCTCTTCAATTCGGTTAAAAAATCTTGCATTTGCTTGAATGGTCGAAGGTGCTAACTTTACAATATGCGTTTTGGAATCAAAGGAAGTCCCTGGTTCATTGAATCCAATATGCCCATTACTGCCAATTCCGAGAATTTGTAAATCAACGCCACCATGCTTAGCAATTAAATCTTCATAACGATCACATTCTTCTTGAAAATCAGCAGCAATTCCGCTTGGAATATTTGTTTTAGCTTTATTCATATCAATATAATTAAAAAGTTGGTTATTCATAAAATACCGGTAGCTGTTCTTATTATCACCTGATAGTCCCATGTACTCATCCAAATTAAAAGTGGTTACTTTCTGATAAGAGGTCCCATTCATTTTGTGATCCTCGATTAGACTTTTATAGGTTCCGATTGGTGTCCCGCCTGTTGCTAATCCAAGTTTAATACTTGGATTCTGAACTACCTTTTCAATGATAAATTCAGCCGCTCTGTTACTCATTTGTTGATAATCTTTTACTTCGATAATTCTCATTTTGAGTTTTCCTCCCTATTAAATGCAATTGCCCCATGGCAAAGTGTCATATAAACTTCCATTTCTTCATCAAGAATGACAATGTCTGCGTCTTTTCCAACAGCAATACTGCCTTTCCGATCATAAATATTCAACTGCTTTGCTGGATTCACGGAAGCCATTTCAATTGCGTCTTCAAGTGGACAGCCAGTGTAAGCAATAATATTTTTTACTGCATGCCCCAATTTTAAAATACTTCCTGCCAGGGTTCCGTCCTCAAGGATCGCTTTTCCATTTTTTACCGTTACCTCTTGACCACCAAGATCATATTTACCATTTTTCAAACATTTTGCACGCATGGAATCGGTTATTAAGATTAACCCTTCACTTTTCTTTTGTTTGAAAGCAAGTTTTACCATTTCCGGACGAACATGCACCCCATCCACGATAATTTCAGCCTTTAATTCGTCTCGTAAAAAAGCTGCACCCACGACACCGGGTTCACGATGATGCAGTCCCCTCATTTGATTAAAAAGATGGGTTACGTGATTTGCGCCAGCATCAATGGCTTCGTCAACCTCATCAAAGGTTGCATCGGTGTGACCAATTGATGCAATGATCCCATTTGACTTTAAATATCGAATCATTTCTAGTCCACCTGGACGCTCTGGGGCAAGTGTGACAAGTTTAATATTTCCATTTGTTAGATTTTGCCATTTTTGAAATAAATCAAGGTCTGGGTCAATAATATGCTGAATCGGCTGAGCCCCTGCTCTTTTTGAGTTTACAAACGGACCTTCAAGATGGAGGCCAAGTATTTCGGCCTTTCCAATTGATTGCTGTTCTTCAATGTATTGCCCTGCATTTATTAAAGCATTTTCAATTTGTTTACCTTCTTGAGTCATTGTTGTAGCTAAAAAACTCGTGGTTCCTTCTTTCGGTAAAGCTGTAACCATTATGTCCAGTGCTTCCTTAGTGGCGTCCATCGTATCAGCACCATTGACCCCATGAATATGAACATCGATTAAACCGGGAATTGCTTTATAGTGTCCAGGAAGCTCAATAATTTCAAATTCATTTTCCTTTTCAAGTTCTTCCATTGATCCGATTTCCACTATTTTTCCGTTATTTATTTTAATAAATCCATTTTCAATTAATATATCTTCTGAATAAACTTGGACTCCCTTAAGCAAAATATGACTAATCTGTTGAATCATTGATATTACTTCCCTTCAGGTAATTCTACAACTATATTCTAGCATCACCTATTTCTAGTTGTCTATACCAATATTATCTGATGAAAAAATTAAAATTCCCTACTTATACTAACCATTTGATAGTATAGGAATGTAACTACCTATTATAATTTTTTTAAAATTGGTATAGACATCTATAAACGTTTAGTGGTATATTAACTCATGGAAAAGCGCTTACACCAATCATCAATTATTTTGATGGAATACTTCATTTTATAGTTAATTTTTTTAAAACTTTAGTTAGGGGGTAATACGATGAAGAAATATTTACAAAGAATTGGTCGTTCATTGATGTTACCTGTAGCTGTTTTACCGGCTGCAGCCATTTTGATGGGTATTGGTTATTGGATCGACCCTACAGGTTGGGGGGCGGATAGTCCGCTAGCTGCTTTCTTAATTAAAGCTGGTTCATCAATTATTGATAATATCCCCATCCTATTTGCTGTTGGGGTAGCACTAGGGATGGCGAAAGAAAAAGATGGTTCATCTGCGTTAAGTGGTCTAGTAGCTTACCTGGTTGTAACAACCTTGCTTTCAACAGGATCAGTGGCATTGCTACAAGGAATTAAACCAGAAGAAGTAGATCCTGCGTTTGGAAAAATCGGAAATGCCTTCGTTGGTATTATTTCGGGGATAGTCGCATCAATGATGTACAATCGATTTAGTCATGTGAAGCTTCCGGATGCTTTAGCATTCTTTAGCGGGAAACGACTCGTTCCAATTATGACAGCGGTTTCGATGTTAGTCGTTTCTGCAGTATTATTCTTTATTTGGCCGCCAATTTTTACAGGATTAGTTTCTTTTGGTAAAGGGATAAGTGGATTAGGTGCAGTTGGCGCTGGGCTATTCGGATTCTTCAACCGACTACTAATTCCAACTGGCTTACATCATGCCTTAAACGCAGTGTTCTGGTTTAATGTTGCAGGAATCGATGATATTGGTAATTTTTGGTCTGGAAAGGGAGTAAAGGGAGTCACAGGAATGTATCAAGCCGGCTTCTTCCCGATCATGATGTTTGGTTTACCAGCAGCAGGGCTGGCAATGTATCATACAGCTAAAACGAAAAAGAAAAAGCAAGTAGCATCCTTAATGCTGGCAGCAGGTTTCGCTGCATTCTTTACTGGGGTAACAGAACCATTGGAATTTGCATTTATGTTTGTAGCACCAATGCTTTATTTGGTGCATGCGGTATTAACAGGTATTTCATTAGCGATCGCAGCTGCATTTCATTGGACAGCAGGATTTGGGTTTAGTGCCGGTCTAGTAGACTTTGTTTTAAGTTCAAGATTGCCGATGGCAAACCACCCTTATATGTTAATCCTTCAAGGTTTAGTGTTTGCGGTTATCTACTATTTCTTATTCAGATTCATCATTACGAAATTCAACTTAATGACTCCTGGACGTGAAGAAGATGATGAGGAGTCTTCTGATGTTGTCGTTGCAGCAGGTGAAAGTAAATTTGCCGCAATGGCCGCACAGATATATGAAGGATTAGGCGGAGACGCAAATGTTACTTCTGTAGACAATTGTGTAACGCGCTTAAGAATGGAAGTAAAAGACATGAATGCAGTCGACCAACAAAAAATAAAAGCGACTGGTGTACCTGGAATCAATATCGTTGGGAAGCAAAGCATTCAAGTGATTGTCGGAACCAATGTACAATTCGTAGCAGACGAAATTATAAAACATCGTAATGGGACCAATAAATTTGATAAGGCTGGAATTAATTCGGATTTTGTACAAAAAGTGGCGGCTCCTATTGAAACTAATGAACTCTCACCACTTTCTGAAAAAGATTTTGTTATGCCAATCGAAGGGGAAATTATCCCGATTACTGAAGTGCCAGACCAAGTTTTCTCACAAAAAATGATGGGTGAAGGCTTTGGAATTATTCCATCTAAAGGTACTGTCGTTTCACCAGTGGACGGCGAAATCATGAATATTTTCCCTACTAAGCATGCAATCGGAATTAAATCAAAGCAAGGCTATGAAATCCTTATTCATATTGGCTTGGATACCGTTAATTTAAAAGGTGAAGGCTTTAATGTACTTGTAAAAGAAGGACAGCAAATAACTAAAGGTCAGGAAATCCTGAACTTTGATCTAGAATTCATTAAGAAATCAGTACCATCAGCTGTTACACCAGTTATCTTTACAAACTTAAGAAAATTAAATGTAAAGAAACAGGGACACTCAGCCCAAGGTCAAGACGGAATCCTATCAATTGAATAACAACAACGGCAGGTGCCAGGCACCTGTCGTTTTTTGGATAAAATGATTGAATATCAACTCAGCGATATTCAAATACTTATCAACTTGTGTTTTCGGAGCCAGCAACTTAACAAAGCTCACCCACAATTTTTGTCCCGTGAACTTCACTAATATTTAACATACTTGCTATATTATTTAGGTTCTTGTTAGTAATTCCCCCGCCGGGAAGAATAATAATTTGGTCACCCGCAAAATCCACAAATTCCTTCAAACGGCTAAGGTTGTCTTCGATTGATTTAGTACTAGGTCCTCCGTGTGTTAAAATTCGATTCACTCGATGTTTCACAAGCCAATCAATAGCTTCAAACTGATATTCATTTTTTATCTGATCAAACGCCATGTGAAAGGTTACATCCAGCCCTTTCGCAGATTCTAGCAGTTTGAGCATGGCATCCTCATCAATCCAATCAGAATCATTTAAGCAGCCAATCACCACTCCATCTGTCCCTAACTGTTTGAAATGGGCAATATCAATTTGCATAATCTCAATTTCTTCTTTAGTATAAGTAAAGTTTCCGCCTCTGGGCCTAACCATGGTCATTACCTTCGTATTTTTGGAGTGACAATATGAAATGGTTTTTGCAGCTACCCCGTGACTAACAGTAGTGCCTCCGACAGATAGGTTGTCACAAAGCTCAATGCGATGTCCCCCCTTTTCAATAGCCACAGGAACCAAAGTAAAATTCTCTACACAAACTTCTTTTAGCATATACACCCACCTTTCATATACAACTCAAAGAATACTCCAGGAACACTAAGCAAATCAAATCTCATGTTTTCTTGCAGGTTCATCATGTTATCCTACAAGAAAAAACCATTCATGAACCTTCCTACTTTCCCCCTATCACCCTGTCATCTTTACCAATTCCACAAAGCTTAATGTAAAGTAAATTGTAGCAATAGAAAAAAACGACTGGTGCCTGACACCAGTCGTTTTTGTTAAGCGAATAATTTCTCTTCTTCTGCTTGGAAAAAGCTCTTCATTGCATGAAATACATCTGCTTTTTGCTTAAGAATATAGTAGCGGAATTGATCATCTTTAATGTTCTTATAAGCCGACATTAAGGTTGAATGGCGGTTGTATTGGTTTACCTCTCCATACCCGAACATGTTTGACACCTTCATTAATTCTTCAACTAGCTTCACGCAGCGGGCGTTATCCGATGTGAGATTATCACCGTCAGAGAAGTGGAATGGATAGATGTTGAACTTTCGTGGATTGTATTTGGCATCAATGATTTCTAAGGCTTTGCGGTATGCGGATGAACAAATCGTCCCACCGCTTTCTCCTTTAGAAAAGAAGTCCTCCTCAGTAACAACTTTAGCCTCAGTATGGTGAGCAATAAACTCAATTTCCACTGTTTCATATTTTGTTCTTAAAAAGCGTGTCATCCAGAAGAAAAAGCTGCGTGCCATATATTTCTCCCATATCCCCATACTTCCACTTGTATCCATCATTGCGATGACCACCGCTTTTGAATCCGGTTTAACTACTTCATTCCAAGTCTTAAATTTCAAATCATCCTTATAAATAGGGTGAAAAGCAGGCTTCCCGCTCATTGCATTCCTTTTAAATGCAGACATCATCGTTCGTTTCTTATCGATATTCCCCATTAAACCTGTTTTTCGTATATCGTTGAATTCAATATTTTCAACGAGATGCTCTTCCTGTTCTTTTCTCTTTAAATTTGGAAGCTCTAATTGTTTAAATAAAGCTTCCTCAAGCTCCATTAATGATACTTCTGCCTCAAAATAATCTTCGCCTGCTTGGTCTCCCGCGCCTTGGCCTTTGCCTGGTCCCTTTTGGCCGCTGGAACCGTCACGTGCTACGACATCACCTACTTGACTGTCACCATCACCTTGGCCCACGTGTTTGTTTTTGTCATAATTATAACGAATTTTATATTCGTCCAATGAACGAATCGGAATTTTTACGACATCTCGACCATTAGACATAATTATGCTCTCTTCTGTAATTAAGTCTGGAAGATTGTTGCGAATTGCCTCCTGGACTTTTTCTTGATGCCTTTGTTGATCATCGTGGCCTTTACGGTGGAGGGACCAATCTTCTCTTGAAATGACAAATTGATGGTTGTTAACTGACAATGTAAACCCCTCCTTATTAATTTATTAGTTTCCAAAATGCACAAATTTTTATCAAATACATATTATAACTCGAGTGAAAAAATTAAGATAAATATGGATTACTTTATCCTATGCAGAAAAATAGAATAATTTACAAATTATTTTGACAATTGTGCTTTTGCCTACTAAATTGGACAAATTATCAATGTGGATGCACCGAGGTTTATCCTTACCTTAATAAGGAAAAAAATAGACTGACAGATTTCCTTCTGCCAGTCCTAGCTATTTTAATCCACTTATCTATTTAATAGACTTCCAACATAACGCAGCAATTCATTAGCTGATGTTGTATTATAGCCATGCTCATCAACTAACCTGGCAACCACGTTATTAATCTTTTTCAGTTGCTGTTCATCAGGTGTTTTCGATGAAGTGGTAATTTTAACTACATCCTTTAAATCGGCAAACAATTTCTTTTGAATAGCTTCACGCAGGCGGTCATGAGAGTTATAGTCAAAACGTTTGCCTTTTCTTGCAAAAGCAGAAATTCTTATTAGTACTTCTTCCCTGAAAGCCTTTTTCGCATTTTCAGAGATGCCGATTTGTTCTTCAATGGAACGCATGAGCTTTTCATCTGGATTGATTTCTTCTCCAGTTAGTGGATCGCGAAGCTTTGATTTGTTGCAATATGCTTCAACATTGTCAAGGTAATTATCCATTAACGTTTTAGCTGACTCTTCGTATGAATAAACAAATGCTTTTTGGACTTCCTTCTTGGCAATATTATCATACTCTTTACGGGCTAAAGAGATATAATTCATATAACGTTCACGTAACTCTGTAGTGATGGACGGGTGTTGATCCAGCCCATCTTTTAATGATCTTAATACATCAAGTGCATTAATTGAAGGTATTTCTTTACGAATGATCGTGGATGAAATCCGGTTAATCACGTACCGAGGATCAATACCACTCATACCTTCATCTGGATATTCCTTTTTAAGTTCATCTACATCCGCCGTATTAAATCCTTCCACACTTTCCCCATCATAAAGTCGCATTTTCTTAAGTAAATCAATATCGCCTTTTTTCGGTTCCTTTAAGCGGGTAAGAATAGTAAACATCGCTGCTACCTTTAACGTATGCGGTGCAATGTGAACATCAGAAACATCACTCTCATTAATCATCTTTTCATAAATTCTTTCTTCTTGTGACACCTTCAAGTTATAAGGAATAGGCATAACAATAATCCTTGAGTGGAGTGCTTCATTTTTCTTATTGGAGATAAAGGAACGATACTCCGTTTCGTTCGTGTGCGCTACGATTAGCTCATCAGCACTAATTAAGGCAAACCGGCCTGCTTTGAAATTCCCCTCTTGAGTTAGAGACAACAAGTGCCAAAGGAATTTCTCATCACACTTTAACATCTCCTGGAATTCCATCATTCCTCGGTTCGCCTTATTAAGCTCACCATCAAAGCGATAGGCACGTGGGTCTGATTCTGAACCGAATTCCGCAATGGTTGAAAAATCAATACTTCCTGTTAAATCGGCAATATCCTGTGATTTCGGATCGGACGGGCTAAATGTTCCGATTCCGGTACGTTTATCTTCGGAGAAGAAGATTCTTTCTACTAATACATCTTCGATTCGTCCACCATACTCCTGTTCCAGACGCATCATATTCAATGGAGAAAGATTACCTTCGATGCGAATTCCATACTCATCATGGAAATCCTTGCGTAAATGATGTGGAATTAAATGAAGTGGATCTTCATGCATTGGGCATCCTTTAATGGCAAACACAGAGCCTCTATCCGTCAGAGAGTAAGCTTCAAGTCCCCTTTTTAGCATGGTAACAAGAGTTGACTTCCCTCCACTTACAGGACCCATTAATAACAAAATACGCTTCCTTACATCCAGCCGTTTTGCTGCCGGATGGAAGTATTCTTCAACAAGCCGTTCCAGCGATTCCTCTAAACCAAATAATTGATTGCTAAAGAATTCGTACTTTTTCGTCCCTTTTTCTTCAGTAATTCCTGCATCTTTAAGCATATTATAAACTCGTGAATGTGCCGACTGTGCAACCCATGGCTTCTCTTTCAACAACTGTAAATAATCTGCGAATGACCCTTCCCACCGTAGCTTTTCTTCTTCTTCGCGATACATCTCGATTTTTTTTAGAATATCCATAAGGCCCTCCCCCTGTAGGTTAATCAGAGACGATTAATATACTCTATGCTGATAAGCTTTTGAACATGCGTACCATTGTAAGTAGCGTCTATCTTTTTTGTATTAATAAAAAGAATCTCCCTCTTTTCATTTTTATCAGATAGGCTATAATAAAACTATATGTGTGATAAAAATGAAAAATGTATGACGAAGGAGGATTACATAAATATGAACACTTTCATCGTTTGTTTAGTAATGGTCACGTTTTTAGCGGCAATCTTCACATCAGGTTATAACGACAAACCAGGTTCTTCAAAATAAAAAAACTGCCAAACGGCAGTTTTTTTATTTAAGATTAAGTTTATTTTTTTGAACAAACTCCTTCATATACATTCTACTCTTCCTATCAAGCATAATAGCCATTTGTTCAGACCAGCGGTCCTTTCTTTTCCCTTCGGTCCGCTCTTCATAGTAGGACGAAATCAATTCATCATATTTTTGCAGTTGAGTAAGATAAACTTCAGTGTTTTGTTCATATTCATCTTCATGGTAAACATGTTCATAAGGGAGCCTAGGTTTTTTGTCTGTCAATTTGGTTGGTACTCCAACAGCTAGTCCAAACAAAGGAATAACCCGCTCAGGTGTCTTTAAAAGCTTTTTAACTTCTTCTAGGTTATTGCGAATTCCACCTATGTAACATATTCCTAACCCAAGCGATTCCGCTGCAATAGCTGCATTTTGTGCAGCTAAAGAAGCATCTATTAGAGCAACCATGAACTTTTCAGTACTTTCGATAGATGGAGTAACATCTTTTTGTTCCTTCTCCCCAATAATGGTGTGACGATAAAGATCGGCGCAAAAAACAAAAAAGTGACCATTTTTTTCAACATATTCTTGGTTACCAGCAATCTCAGCTAATTTTTTCTTTTTCTCTTTGTCCTTAACGCCAATAATAGAGTAGGCTTGAATAAAACTTGATGTTGCCGCTGCTTGAGCACTAGTAACAATCGTTTTGATTTGTTCATCTGTTAATGGCTTGTCCTCAAAATGACGAAGGGAGCGATGATTAAGAATTGTTTGGATAACTTCATTCATGACAAACTTCCTTTCATTTCGTAAAAAGGAGGCCCGATAGGACCTCCTTTTATTATTTTAGATGAGCATAGTTTTGCTGACGAAGTGCTTCATAAATAAGAATGGCAGCTGTATTGGATAAATTTAAGGAACGAATATTTTCATTCATAGGGATCCGCAAACTGACGTCTTTGTTATTTTCAATAACGTCTTTCGGAAGTCCTGTCGTTTCCCGTCCAAAGATAAAATAGTAATCTTTGCTTGAATTACTATAATCAAAGCTGCTAAAAGGCTTTTGACCAAATTTTGTGATATAAAAAAAATCACCGCCAGCATTCTTTTCATAAAAGTCATCAAGTGAATCATAGTAGACAATATTAACGTGTTGCCAATAATCCAAACCTGCTCTTTTTAACATTTTGTCATCGGTCGAAAAACCTAATGGACGGATTAAATGTAAATTGGTATCTGTTCCGGCGCATGTTCTTGCTATATTTCCTGTATTAGAAGGGATCTGTGGCTGATATAATACTACATTTATTGACACGTTTCTCACCTCGAAAAAAAAACTCTACATGCCATTATACCACTATGATATATCCTTTCAATAATGATGCATTTTTAACCCAGAATCGTATAAAACTTATATTTTATTTTAGGTGTGTAGGCAGATGAATCTTCATATGCCCAATACCTCATTCGGCTATTATAAGTATGGGCGTTCACTAACGGCATTCCATGTGCATCCTTACCCGTAACAATTGTATTATGATTAAATCGTCCATCCCCTTCAAAATCGTAACAAATTACATCACCTAATAATAATTGATCAGGACTGCTGACTTCCCGTGCCCGTAAACCACTTTTAGAATGTGCAAAATAAAGCTTAAATGAGTGTGCCACCGCCCAGCTATAACTCCAATTCTTATTTTGGAGCCACCACCCTGTACCCCGATTTGGATAGCCTCTCATCGGGGCTTCGCCCGTATGGAGGCATTGTGAAATAAAATTGGTGCAATCATTCTCAAATTTTTTGTAGGCAGGATTGTAGGTATTCCACCAGCGTTCCGCATATTGTACAGCTTTTAAGCGGTTGTATTGAAAGCTTAACCGTTCATCACTATCCTCTAAGCTCTGTGTAATTGGTACTTGATAAGGCTCATGATGTTCATAAGGATTGATTTCCTCATCCATCACTAAAGCCTCTTTATAAAACTTGGCTAATCTTTCTTCGACTTCTTCCTCCATGTAAAGAATACCTTTTTGCTTAATTAAATATTGATAATGAGCATGATATTTTACTGTTTGAAATTCATCCTCTTCATTTCTTTCTATTATTCTGCCGGCTGCTTTTACTTTGACAATTTCTGCAGACCTTTTTGACATTGCACTTTGTTTTATTTCAGCCTTTGGAAAAAATACTTTATGTGTTCTTTTATCGGAGACAAATTGATTTACTCTTTTATCAAATAAATCTTGTATCAAATGAAGCATATTTCTCACCCTTTCTCTCATACATATGAGAGATTTTATTGTGTAAGTCATTAATTCCGTATGAAATAAGACTTTACACAACAATATGAGCGGTTTGTCGATATTAGAAGGGGGACTGGTCATCTCTCAAAAGTTCATTTCACTTAGAATAACCTTCACCAACACTCGATTTTTCTTTGACGTGGAGATGAGGGTACTTGGGGTCTATCTCAGCTATGCCCCCCATGAAAATGTGGAAATGCACCCCCTGTACCCATAGCAAAAGAAAAGAGACCCCTTAGGAGTCCCTTAACCTTCTTGTTGATGCTCTTTGATTAGCCTATCTAGTCTTGGTCTCGATACCTGTAGTTCCTTTGCAAGCTGAGACTTTGATACTTCTCGATTCATATATCGTTGATAATGCTTGTCGAAGTCTAGAATTGATACTTCTTTTCGTCCTTTGTACTTACCTTCTGCTTTAGCTATTGCAATACCTTCACACTGTCTTTCGAGCATATTTTCACGTTCAAAATTGTTAATGGCACCTATCATCTTTAACATTAGTCCTGTTGCGGTTGAGGTATCAATATTTTCCTTAATTGATACTAACTGGACTCCTTTTGATTCTAATAGTTCGACTAGTTCTAACAGGTCTTTAGTGGAGCATGCTAATCTAAACACCACTTTCGGTTCAAAAGGTCTATACACTTTATTGTATCAATGGTTGAATTTTATCCCCTATGGGAGGGAAACCCTCGTGGAATAAAAAGAAGAACCGCCTAAAATAGACGGTTTAACCAATAATTCCTTGAAGAACATGAAGTAATTGTGTACCCAAGGTAAATACATTTGTTCCTGCACCTACAACTTCATTTACAGTTCTTACTTTATCCATTGCAGTTCTAACGATAACCTTTTTAGGCTTCTCACTCTCAACTTCTTGAACAGCAGCCTCGACCAATTCCACCGTATCTTCCTTATCGGTATCAGGAATTGTCGTATCATTAACCAATGCTTGAGCAAACTTCTGTGCAATCTCTTTTAATTCTTCAACTTTGGTCTCATTATAAGTTTGATTAGCACTAATTGAAGCCTGTCCTTCCGCATGGTTTAGTTGTCCTCTAAGTTCTCCAATGTTAAATTGAGTGGTTGATTTTTTATCTAATCCCATGTCTATTGCCATCTCCCCTAAATAAGAAACAATGTGGTTAACAAGAGGTTTAACTACTTGATTATGAAAATTATCACATGAATCTTGAAACTTTCTTCCATAACCTATTACCAAAGCATGATAGCTTATTTCATTTAATGAAATATAATTGAGTAATTGAAATATGAAGGCAATTTCTTCAGAAGTACGAATGGGTAGTTTAATTAGTTCACGGAAATTTCGTTTATTAAGAATTTCTTCAATATCAAATGTCACTTGGTTATTTCTATAGATAAAGTCATTGATAGTTGGACACTCCTCAATAAAAATCAAGAACCTATCCAAATTATCTTTTGCGTCATTTACGTCAGAGTTCAAAAACCTACTTGCAACTTTTCTAAAATTAAGGGATAGTTTTCTATACTCTTTTTCTGTAAGTTCAACTTCTTGTGTCATTTAATTCACCCCACAAAACGGACAATAAACATTAGATACCTTTTGGTCAATGTTGACTTTAATTGTTTTATCGCAACAGTATAATTCAACTTTTTCCAAGTCTTCATCTTCCGTTAATAATTTTGGTGATTCTTCTTTTGGTTTCTTTAGGTGAAAAGTCATTCCAGAGCCTTTCATTTTGTGACTTGTCTTTTTGAAAGACTTAAAGATTTCTTGTTGTACATAATTTAGTGCAATTATTTGAGCGTGTTCTATAACGTCCTTTGGTATAAAACTCGAACTTGCACCAGCTAGACCACAGGAAGGGCAAAATAATTCTAAGGTATCTTCTGCGTCATAATCTTCCGAAGTAGTTTTAAAACGTTCCTTACAATGTGGACATTGAAGGGAATAAAACCCTTCACTATCGGTTGGAATACTTATACTTGAATCTTCCACTTGATACACCCCCATATGTCACCTATAAATATACCATAAATTTGTAATATATTGGAGAAATATAGGAGTTTAGTTTTCTAATATTTTTTATATGTCCTTCTTGTATAGCTTTTCTTATTTGTTTGCTACAATCTCTTGTTCAATATCCTCATCTACTATTTCCATGACGTGTGGATGAGCCGACTATGGGTTTATCCCGCCCATAGCACTAGTTAAAATGTGGAAATACACCCCCACAGTATTCTTACAATTGAATGAGAGGAGTCTATGTGAGGTGGGTATTTTACCACCTCATTTTTCTAAATCATTAATTGAAAATGAAAAGAGACCCCTTGAGAGTCTCTATAAGCTAAAGTTATCCAGTTCATTATCTGTCTCTTCTTTATTAATACCAATATAGGTTAATGTAATCTTTGGATGTGAATGATTAAGTATCTCTTGAAGCATAGCCACATTGCCAGTTTGCTTATAGAACCAGTAACCGAATGTTTTCCTCATGGTATGAGTTCCTATCGATTCGATATTTGCAAAGTCTCCCGCTTTTTGAAGCTGTCTATAGGCTTGAATCTTGCTTATAGGCTTATCACCTTTACGAGAAGGGAATAGCCACTCACTATCAAGTTCTGAGGCATATGTAAACACATCGTTAAAGATGGATGTGATATTAATGATTCTTGCTTTCTTAGTCTTGCCTTCTTTGATTTGGAACTCTTTACGCTTCTTTGATTTCAGCTTGATGATGGATTCCTTTTTCAGATTCAAGATATCGCTCACTCGCAGTCCTGTATTGATACCAATCAAGAACAGGATGTAGTCTCGTTCTGAGCAATGACGCTTTAATGACCACTTCATGTCTTCTATTTGAGTCTTGCTTCTGATTGGTTGTACGTCAATTAAGTGTTCTTTTTTAGTCATGTTAACGACTCCTTTATTATCAATGATTTGAATGTATACTTTTATATCGTGTTTACAGATTATCATCAAAAACAAAGGAAGTCTAGTATTAATAATGTTTTGAATGTAAACTTTTAAGTATTAGTTTACATTCGCTGTTAGCGGAGTATAATCCAAAGCTTATCGATAGCAACATGAAAAAGCAGCGATATCTATTCTTTAAGTATCACTCAATAGGATACGCCTCTGTTATCGGTTACCCATGTCGAACTACATCAGTTTATTACTATATGATTTATCACTTTACCGCACTAAATCATTGCTGGTATTTGACTCGTGTCGGAAATTTACCGAATGGTTATTTGTGGATGTGTGCTTTATGTATCACACAAACACATTAACTTGGAACTCCATTGTAGTCTTACATAATGCCCACATATTCAATCGCAAGCTTGGGAAAAGAGACCACTTAAAACGCCACCACGAGCAATTCTGAGCATCTATAGACTCGCTAAACTAATAACATGGAATCTCTTTGCTTCCGAAAATCTAAGGCTTGAATTTACTTCTAGGTCAAATCCAACACTATGTTCATTCAAACGGTAACAATACAATCATACGAAAAGCCTTGCCTTTACTGCATCTGCTAAATAATTACAATCGTTACCGTATAAGCACAGTCTATCGGAACTTTACTAATGCAAAAAGACAGCAAGCTGGTACGTCGCTCACTGCCTTTTGTTTAGCGGAATTTTGTCTGAATTATTTCATAAAATAAACCTTAAGTATACCTCTCATCTTTAGTATTGACTTGCTTCGCTGCTGCTTTTTTTGAGGCAATATTATTAGTCCCTATATCTGCCGTCTTTTCAAGAGCTTGACCTACTCCACCTGTAAAATTCATTTTATGTTCAGGAATTTGTTGACTCTTCATTTATTACCCCCTCCTTTCCTCCCTATTATTTTCCTCGAAATCACATGCTACATACATTACACTTTTTATTCCATTTCACCAAAGTTAAGCATGTCAGGAGGATATCCTTATTCATGACTTTATTGATGAAGAGTAATGTAGATAATCTGGTAATATTCTCTAAATTCACTATCATAGGGTGAAGGTATACTTTTTTGAAACTAAATATGTATTAGTGTACATCGTCTCGGACATAGTACGATAAATCCTATCTAATCAGATGAAGAATGGACTTATTTTGATTCCTACAATCGGTGTCGAACTATATCAGTGTATTGCAAACACACAACTTACAAAGTCATACGCAGATAACTATTATTTGAGTCGTATCGGATTAATTTACCGAATAGTAGGTGGTCATGACCGTGCCAAATGCTTCTAACACCTTCGGTTGTATGGATAAAGATTTATTACCCGCCAATAAATCAAAACTCAAATTTGAGTTTAATAACCACTCAAACACCTAAGTAGGCTTACAAAGTGCCATCAAATACACCCCTGAGTTTTAAGTCATATGTAATACTAGAGAGCATTGTGAAGTTGTAAAGTTTGGATAAGCCATTCTGGAGCGGCTATGGTGTGGCGGGGCTTTAAGGACTCACCCTACAATCCGCTAAATGGGTACAGTTTTAAGGGGGCAAAACAGTAAACTCAGATAAATAAGTCAAATTTCGCAGGAAATCACTTTGTAATTGACACTTAAAAGAACTAGGAAATTCTCCAAGTTCTTTTTCATTTGTTGTAAAACCTTTGACATGTGAACGATTAATGAATATTTTGGATTCTTCAAGTATTCTTACCTTCCATTGTGTATGTTTAATAAAGGAAAGGAGGGATATTATGGTAAAGGAAAAAGTACAACCTCATTGCATGGTTTGCAATGAACCATTTAAAAGAAAAGATTTAGTTTACACTGACACCATGTTTACACAGATACAACATGTTAAATGTTTTATATACAAACCTGAATTTATTAAAGATACAGGTACTTACGAAGAAATAGTTAATAAATATCCTCATTACAAAAGGCCATTTATTGTATCTGATAAACCAATAACAAACCTATTAGTGAAGCATTCACTAATAAAAAAACAAAAGTATTAAATGACTCAACAAAACACTCGAGAAAAAGACATCCAACTAATTTGGATGTCTTCCTAGAACTATTTCACTTGTTCTTGTAGTGCTTCTTTTAATAGTTCAATTGCACTTTCTTCACTCGGGTCATTTGTCCCAAGTTCACCTCGGAAAGCTTTTGAAAGGATAGATTGTTTAAGAAGTTCTATATGAGTATTATTATCTAAGTGAGCCAATACCGTCTCCTCTTTAGAGATTGCTTTTTCAATTACATCTGCTATTGCATCCATTTCTTCTTTTGGCGGTAATGGAATAATAATCGAACCTAAACTTCCTTGACTTATGGTATTTTGTCCAGCGGATGAAACTATCTTATTAATTATTTGATTTCGAATTATATGACTGTCGAACAAATTTTTTATATACAATACGTTTATCTGCTCTTTATCAAAAGTGCCTCGAATTAAATGGTCACAATAAGCTGCTTCTCTAGATAGATTAAAATGAATTACTTTTCCCACTAAATTGAAGCTACCATTTACTCTAATAAACAATATGTCATCTTTTTCAAGTCCATATTTTTCAAATTCTTTGTCTGATAACATTATTTCTCTTAAATCAGAGGCAACAAACTCATTGCCCTTTATATCAGCTAATCTTAAAACGGGGATAGACGTTCCGTTTGTTCCTCTTCTTTTAGACATTCCATTTTGCATTTGTAAGATATCGCTTAATTTCACCCATTTCCAGTTATTAGGTAACGAGAAAAATGAATCTACAAACTCCTCATTTGACCCTTCATTTAAACCTCTATTTTCTCTCCACTGCCTCGTCAATTCCCCACGAAACGCATTGTCCAAAATGGCTGCCCGACGAAGTTCAAACGTTTCCTGCACTTCCTTAATCAACTGCTTTGCTTCTTCTATTTTATTTACAAGATTCTCAACTTTTTCAGTTATTCGTTTTTGTTCATTTATTGGTGGTAAAGGTATTTTTAAGTCTTCTATGCGAAATAATGCCAATTTGGGTTGAGAAGTAGAAACGGTAGAATTTTTAATTTGATTTTGTAATTCGTCAGTATTAAGTACTAAATGTATAAATTCATTAGATGTACCTTTAATATCAGTAATTTTGGCAGCATTTTCAGTTAAGTTTGAACCGCTTAAGTAATTTGGAACAATTCCCGTTTTTCCAATTGTACCAGCGATAGAAATGTAAACATCATCTTTACAAATAATATACCTTGATATCTGCCTAGCTGTTTCTTCAGAGATATATTTTAAATCCTTATTATCAATAGCTCCATTTCTAAAATCAGCAACTCGAAGATATGGATATTGCGTAGGCTCTTGCAATAAAACATGTCCTTTTGGAAGTCGCTTTCCTCCTTTTACGTTCCCAATGCCTTTAAGTTTCAGCCAAATCCAATTCTTTGGGACTTCATATGGTTGCTCTTTTTCTGGCACTAACACTTCACCTAATAAGTCTTCGATGGTCATTTTTATCTTACTCATTGCGTAACTACCTCGTCTTCTTCCACTGTCCGAAGTTCATCAACAACTTCACCTAATAAATCCATTGCTTGTTGTAATTTCGCTATCGCTTCTTCTGCCGATTCAATTGGGTCTGGCAAGTTTTCATATGATGATAAAGACTCATCCGCAATAAGTCCGATATCTAAGCTATCACCTTTGTTGAAAATTTCTCCTCTTGTGAACTTGTTCCACCGTTCATCATCCACTTTAGAACGTTCTTCAGCCACATAGGCTTTCATGAAGTTTTCAAAATGAGCCATAGTTAATTGATTACGTTTACCAAATGAAGACATGTTAGTGCGGAGGTCATATACCCAAACATCTTTCGTATTATCTTGGTCTGTTTTTCCTTTTGTAAAGAATAAGACATTTGTTTTAACACCTTGAGCATAAAATATTCCTGTAGGTAATCGTAAAATGGTGTGTAGATTACATTTGTTCATTAAGTCACGACGAATTTGCGCACCGATGCCACCTTCAAATAAAACATTATCTGGCAAAACAACGGCTGCCCGAGCATTACCGTCATCCTTCAGTGCATTGTATATTAATTGCAAGAAATTTAACTGCTTGTTCGATGTATCATACGTTAAGTCATCACGTGAGACACGTTCTCCACCTTTTTTTGTACCAAATGGTGGATTTGTTAAGATAACATCAAAATTTTTCATCCATTTCCCATTAGTCGATAAAGAGTCCCCTTGTTCTAATCGTCCTTCCATGTTATGAAGCAAAGCGTTCATTAATGCAAGACGATGAGTATCTTTTACAAGTTCCATTCCTGAAAATGCTTCTTTCTTTTGGAATTCAGCCTCCCGTGGGTCTAGGTCAAAGTAGTCATCTGTTTGATTCTTTAAATATCGGTCTGCTGCAATCATAAATCCCAGTGTTCCCGCCGCTGGGTCAGCACATCGCTCACCAATTTTCGGGTCAATTAATTGCACCATTACGTCAATTAACACTCGTGGCGTGAAGTATTGTCCCGCTCCTGATTTCTTTTCACTTGCATTCTTCTCTAATAAACCTTCGTATAGATTACCTAGTCCCTCTTCTTTAGCATTGTACCAATCGAGTGCATCAATTGATTTTATAATTTTCTCTAAATTTTTGGGTTCTCCTATACTTGTAGAAGCGTCACTATAAATAAGACGTAACTGCTCATTTTCACTACTGCCTAAATCAAGTAACAATCGCTGATAATATGTCTTTAAATCCAATCCTTCCCTTTCTAATAAGTCATTCCAACGATACCCTTCAGGAATAACACTCTCTGTCTCTTGCTCTTTCATCATTTTTAGAAATAATAAATATGTTAACTCCGTCACATATTGCTGATATGTAATCCCGTCATCACGTAACACGTTACACAAATTCCATAGCTTTTGAACGATTTCTTGGTTGTTCATTTTTCTACCTCCTGCAATCTCTACATACTTATACTAATTTAAGTTTCTTGTTTCAAACCCTCATTAAACCTATTATCAACTAATTCACCAACCTACCTATTATAACTTAAAAAATGCCTCTATGAAGAGGCACAATGTTAACTAATATATAGGTTCTCATTTATAGTAGTAACAACAGTATCTATATAGTCTCCGAACTCACGCTTTAGCAATTTATAGCCACCAGAAGTTCTAAATGGTTCTTCCGAGAATGCCTCTTCTGCAGTTGGTGCAAGAACAGGTACTTGAAGTAATTGTTTTTCAATCCGTTCTAACCATTTCTTTTGTCTTGGAGTCCAATCATGCAATGAATAAACCTTTTGCATCGCTTGTTTAATACGTGTTTCATGGTCAACGAGTGCTTCACCTAACGCTGCTTGACGAATAAAGCTAATGATATCTGCCGCAATGTCTTCATTTTTCGTCTGTTTCCACGCAGTTTGTAGGTGAGATTGTTTAAATCCTTTTGTTTCTAGAATGGTAATAAGTTCACGTAAATCCTGCCGTGTTAAATCTTTCGGTCGTGTACAAACAATATGAAGGGCAGGTATTTCATTAATATTCTCTTGGATAAACCGAACAAAGCCATCTAAATAATCCTCAGGTCGTTTGTTTCCTTCACCGTATCCTCGAATCACGTCTGTCACTTCATCTTCTTGGCTAGAGATATATCGTTTCTCACCTTTTACTCGATAGGTTTCTATATATTCAAATAACAAACTATGTTGTTTTGCTTCTTGTGGCGTATATGTTTGAACTTCTTTTGCCCACTCATCTATATTCTTTCCGTTCGACAATTCTTCAAATTTCTGTTTTCCTTCTTCATTTAGCCTTTGCTTCCGACGCTGAATTTTACCTACTAGTTGCTCACGGTAAAATGTTGCTTCTTCTTCCGTTGACGCATTTGCAAGTGATTCATACAATTCACCAATACTGTAATTTTGTTGTTTCACAACAGGTTTCATCTCTGTATAACTTTGCAGTTTATCATAAATACCTACTGCATCATAAATGTTAAAATGTGTTTTCTCAATATCTGGACAGAGACGTGTTGCACGACCAAGCATTTGGTCATAAAGAATGCGAGACTGTATACGTCGTAAAAAGACTAAATTGGTAATAGGCGGGACATCAATGCCTGTCGTTAGTAAGTCAACTGTTACAACCACATTGGGTAGCCGCTCATTTTTAAATCGTTTAATTGCATCCAAAGGCTTATAAATGTATCCTGTAATTTTCATAATGGCATCATCTTCAATCTTATCGCCACGCTCTTTAAAGGCTTCCTTTAATAAACGAACAACTAAATCTGCATGTTGGTCAGTAGCAGCGAAGATAAGTGTCTTCTCTTTACCTGTTGGGTCAATATATTCTGCAAGTTTATTTAATATGGCTCGATTAAATGGCTCTGTAATGACTCTTTTATTAAACTGCTCCACTTCAAAGTGAACAGTGTCCTCCATTTTTTCTAGTTGAACTTCACCATTAGCAACATCGTATATTTCTACTTCATCATCTTTTTCAAATGTAATTCCAACTTGTGAAAGTTCTGTCTTAAATAAATAAGGAGGTTCATGGTCAACTAAATAACCATCTAAAACCGCCTCACTATATGAATATTTAAAAATGGGCATTCCGAAAATTTCTGTCGTATGTAATGCTGGTGTTGCTGTAAGTCCTAAACTTGCAGCATCAAAATAATCAAGAACACGTCGATATTGACTAATATAATCATTTTGGTCTCTGAATTCTAATTCTTCTTCTGACATTTCACGGTCACTTGAATAACCTCGATGTGCTTCATCTACAATAATAAAATCATATTGTCCTACACTAGGAATTTTATCGTTCTCATTATAAAACAAACGGTGAACCATACCTTGCACCGTTGCAATATGTACTCGAGTTTCTAATTCGGGGGTTGCATCTTTTAAAGACTTTACATCAAAGATACTTGCAAATGATAACCCTTCAAACTTAGTATCTTTTAATGCATCTTCTGTCTGTTTCCCTAACGAATTGCGGTCAACTAGAAAAAGAATCCTACGACACTTTTTAGAATTGATTAAACGATACATCAATGCTATAGCTGTACGGGTTTTTCCAGTTCCTGTTGCCATGGCTAACAGCATTTTTCTTTGTCCTTCTATTAATGCTTGTTCAGCGGCAAGTACTGCTTTCTGCTGATAGTAACGTAAACCAAACTTCGAAATATCCTCTTCATTTAACCGTTTATTAGCATATTTATCATCTTGACTAAGAAGAAGCTGCAAATCATCAGGTGAATGCCATCCTTCCAGTGGACGAGCAAATTCCAACGGTTTACGAGAATCCCAAAACCATATGCCTGACTCTTCTTGAAGTTGTTTCAAGTATGGTCTGCCATTAGTTGCATATAAAAATGGAACTTTGTATCCACCTGTAGTTGGGGTAATGATTTCGTCCACAATCTGCACAACATGTTTGGCATAAACTTTCGTTTGGCTTTCTAATGCACTAGGAATAGTCTTCTTTTTTGCTTTTGCTTCGATAAAGCCAACTAGCCTTTTACCAATAAACAAAGCATAATCAACTCTCCCACCTTCAACCTTCCATTCAGCAATCGCCATGTTCCTATTTTTTTCTGGCACTGTGCCATTCTTATGATGATTTAATGTAACTGTATCCGCATCCCATCCTACTAAACGTAATTTTTCATCGATAATAGTTCGTGTTTCTGCTTCTGTTAGTTGATGACTACGCATGAAGTTTTTTGAAATTCTTTTACGCTCTGTTTTTACATCTGCTTGTTCGGCTTCCGCTTGCTGGCGAATAGTATCTAATTGCTCTTCTAACTTTTTAACTTTGTCTTCGTAATCCTGTTGAAGCTTATCCGTATCCACTACAGTTTGTTCCTGAGGTTCTTTATACTCAGGTGCTTGAAAATCCCAATCACCATAAACCTCCATAAACCAAATAGATAAGCGAAAAGTCAATTGCAACAAAACTTTTGCTTCTTCTGTTTTTCCATAACCCGCTTCGTGCATCGCTAAATTTCCTGAACGACGAAGAGTTTCAAATATATCAACTAATTCAGATTCTAATAATCCTTCTCGGCGCATGGTATTAATACGGTCTACCTGAGTTGTACCATATGTTTCCCTAATGTTTTCAGCAGCAAGGACAAACTTTGTTAGTGTCTCCGCAAACAAACGCAGCTTCATTAAAGTCGTATGCGGGTCGTGAAATACATTTTTCTCCGCTGTCTCTCCCAAGTTAGCAAGTACATCCCATTTACCTTGTAGAAATGAAAAGTTGCTATTCATTGTTATCACCGTTTTCGAGAGTTTATTTGTGTCCATTATACTATATTTTTACAAAATTCAGGAAAGAGATATTATGCTAATTACTGTTCGGCATCTTTTCTTTCTAATTTACAGGGTGAATATTACAAGTTTGTACATCCTTCGCAGGATAATTGTCTTATTATAGCGAATTTTTAATTGATTATTAGGACAAGGAGGATTTAATAATTGATTTATAAAGGTGAAGTATATCTAGTTAATTTATCTATGAATGAAATAATGGATGAAAAGTCTGTTAGACCATGTGTAATTGTGCAAAATGACGTTGGTAATCGCTTTTCTCCAACTGTTATAGTTGCTGCACTAACAAATCGAATTGATAGTCCTAAATTACCAACGCATATCCTGTTAGATAAAGATAAATACGGATTGGATTCTAATTTAATTATCTTAATGGAACAGATTAGAACAATTGGAAAAGGTCGTTTACTCGAAAAAATAACCACATTGGATGAGTCAGATTTAAACAAACTTAATGACGCATGGTGTGTTTCTGGAGGAGTTAATATAGAGTTTACTCAATCAGAAGATTTAACAAAGGATTTTTATGAGTTTTTCTTAAATGAAAAAGTAAATGCACTTGAGGAAAATCTTGAATATGAATTTAAAACTCCACGGGATTCGTATAACACTGAGGAAATAGTAAATCTTGTAAAAAATAAGACAATGGAATATGTAGTTAGTTTTCTAAACGGCAATGGCGGAAGTTTATTCTTCGGTATAGATAACTCAGGGGTAGTAAAAGGATTAAATTTAACTTACGAGGAACGTGACCATTTAGCTTTAGACATAAACAATATTATAAATGACCGTGTAATCCCTAAAATAAGTCCTGCTTACTATACAATAAAATGGCATGCAGTTAAAAATAAGGATAAAAGCAACATAGATAATTTACATGTTCTTGAGATTGAAATTAAAAGACCTTTTGACCCATTAGCAATTTATTTTGAAAATGGGGAGATATTGTATATTAAGACAAGCACTGGCAGGCAGAGAATTACTAAACCACATCAAATGGTAAGCAGTATAATGAAGAGAATTATAGAAAATAAAGAATATATTGAGTTAACGAAAAAACGTAATAGCTAAAATCAGCATATGAGGTCATTTTCATCTTTGAAATACCTGAAAAACCACGGGTAAATCCCCTAACGTTATAGCGTTTTATTACAAACAATAAGAAGTAACGCAACAAGAAAGCCACATTCGTGGCTTTCTTATTTGTTAGAGAATCTCACTTTCTAAACGGTTAGTTTCAAAGAATTGTTCAAAATCATGTCTAATCTCGGGACAAAAACGATTTACCATCAAAGATGAACACAAACTTACAATAGTTCTGCCAAGATAGCAAAGGGTATCATAACCAGAATGACGATATCTAAGTGGTGCGAGGAATTGTTTCTTTGTCTCTTCGTCAATTACAAGATTTTGGAGTGCTGAATATCCATGGCTTTCTAATGAATAGCCTGAATACAACATGGGATGCGTGCCTTTAAACCTTGAAGCTAGTTGAGTGAAACTACTTGCACTCCCATAGAGACTATACCACTTGGGAGGATAATGTCTGTTTTGCCTTTCTAACTTTGCTTTTTCTTTAAGCCATACATCATTTACCGATTTCAATGGTTCTTTAGCTAAAGAGGATTCGAATTTTGTTACTTTTCCTTTAAGTTCATCTACTGTGTAAATAGATGATAATTCGCCAGATTTCATTGCTTTCTTCGCCCAAGTTATCTGTTCGTGCATGTAAGAAACATAGTATGAGTTGGCTCGGTTTGCCAATAAATCATCATTTTCAAAAATGAATTGCATACCAATAGATGTTTCATACAATGTTCTTATTGTTGAGGTGGCTGCACTGTTTGAATCATGGTCTAGAAGAATAAATAAGCCATCTGCTTGCTCTAATACCTTTCTATACAAAGAGATAATGATTACATCATGATGTTTGATATTCTCTTTACTAGCGGACAATTCTAGTATTAATTGTCCAGCTTGAATAGCTTTACTCAATGTATTGAGATTTGGAAACTCAGTCCAATCTCCAATGTTTGTATTAACTATTTCTTCGAATAACCCCAAGTATGAATCCCTCCTTTTTGCATTAGTGCTAGTGAGATAAGTTTTGTATTGTCGTTATTCGAATATCCAAATCACCCAATTGAGGGAAGTCCTTACCATTTAAACAACCCCAGAGCATTGTATGAAAATAACGACTAATAAAAAGGAGCAGGCTATGTAGCACCTGCTCAGCATTGTGTGTTATCCAACTATCGTATCCCGTTAGCTTAATGATTTTCAATATGAATTGATTTTTATTTGAAGAAGTTTTCTGGCCAAAGGAACTCAGGTAAATGTCTTCGAATTAATTAGCTTGATTATTATAGCCTCTTCTCTCGAGTTCTCTTACAAATACAGGCCAAGGTGGAATATTACTCATGTATACATTATTTGAAGAAGTTGACATACCTCCTCCTTCGGAAGTTGATAATCCCCCATATTGAGCAGTTGACAGACCTCCGTATTGAGCGGTTGACAGACCTCCGTATTGAGCGGTTGACAGACCCCCATATTGAGCAGTTGACAGACCTCCGTATTGGGAAGTAGACATGCCCCCGTATTGAGAGGTAGACATGCCTCCGTATTGAGAGGTAGACATGCCTCCGTATTGGGAGGTAGACATGCCTCCGTATTGGGAGGTAGATAACCCACCTCCCTGTGATGTACTCAAATTGCGTGGCCATCTCTTCATTTGCTCAGGTATTATTCTGCTCATAGATATACCCTCCTATTGTTATCGTATTACTTACTAGTTAAAACATATTCCGACACGAAATTTCGGGAAAATCTACCATTGATGTTATATTTAACCGTACCATAACTAGGATGAAGTTGACACATTTATTTACATTTATTCAACTAGTCCCGACACTAACTTGTCCTAACCATCATACAAAAAAGCATTCCTGTCTTATTACAGAAACGCAGTTGTTTGCAACCGTAAGCTTTAGGAATCAACAGGCTTATCTCCGCCTTTTTTCCGTTAAACATTCTTCTTCGGGTTTCATTTTTATCAGTTTCCACTTTCCATTCCCTACTTTTCGAAATTGAGCAATTTCTACGTCAGTTCCATTCGTTAATGTGAAAAAAATCAAGCAATAATTCGCTCCATCATTGCCCCGAAAATATATATTTTTCACATAACCATTTTTCACTGTCGGGTATATTTTCTGAACTAACTTGCACCAACTACCATATTTCACCTCTACAACCGCTTCCGCATCATGACTCCATCCATGATAAGGCGCACATAGAAAGTCTTCTTCAATCTTGCTCAAGTCAGAAATTCGATACCCTTCTTTTTCATTAACAAGCTGGATAAATCCGTAATAATACCCAAAATACTCTGCCCGTTTGCCCTCAAATCCCTCAATTGTTTCGATTTCATAAAAAAACCTTATGCCATGTTTTATATCTGGCACTCTACAAAGCTTTATCAAACTCGTATGCCCTACACCAGCAAACGAATGAAAATAGTCTTCATAAGTTAGTTTTCTTTGGTACTCTTCGGACAGAAAATTATAAGCAATTGGAAATGGAGTACGTGCCTGACCAACCGTTCCGCAACTTCTCCCACCCAAATTTTCAGCTTCACGTAAGACGCTAAAATAGTTAAGAAGAGTTTCTTCAGGGGTTATAGTCAATTCAGAAGGTAATTTGATTTGGTCATGTGCTTTTTCAGAAAAAAGTGAATAGAACTCCGGAGTGTCAAATCTTAAATTCAAAGCTTGCAAGCAAGAAGGACGAAAATATTTCTGATGATAAGTAGTTATGTCCATTTGATTCCTTTGTAACACATTCATCACCCCTCATACAGTTTATGGGTGAACGAAACATATTGCCTTCAGATGAAAAAAATAAAGAGTAATGTGAAGGAGATTCCCATTAACATACCACCACGACTCATCCAGACGGCTCAGAAAGGCTCTTGCGAGGTCTCAAGGGAGTAAATCCTCCCCGTCTATCGTTTACCAACCAACTACTAGAAAACAGTTATGGCAATTTGTTTACCGCCATTGTAAGAATATTGGTGTGCATATTTCCAATTCACAATATTGTTTAGGCAATAGTTTTGAAAGTCTATAATTTCCTGTGTTGTCATATGTCGGTCAGTTTCAGCGTATATCACAGTAGCTTTAACCATTTCCCCATAGTAGGATGATTCATAGGTTTCATGGTAGGTCTTTGATACTGTAATTCCTTTACTTTCAATGTACGATACCATTTGCTTAGTAGCCTTCTCGAAAGGGTCAATAGGTGCTATTGGAGTGACCGCGTTTCCAGAAGGCACGCGTTTAACTTGCCCGTATCCAGTCCCTTGACCACCGTATTCTGTACCGATGTGTTTACCTTGGTCTGTCGATACGTTAGACGTGTTCAGTTGTTGCTTTGTATTGTCAGTTCGATTACACGCTCCGAGTAATGCTATGACCATCATTAATCCAATTAGACTCTTCATGTTCAACCTCCTTTGAATCAAATAGGGTTCGTTCCTGTGAGGTCTCAAGAGAAGGCTCATTGCCTCCTCGTTTATATCTTCTCAATCTTGATGCAAGATGTCCCAGAATGACCCGTACAACCTACGCATTCCCACACCACATTTTCCGCCTTGTATTCATCCACTTTGCCACCGTGACTGGCTACTATTTCACGCACCCTTTCCATGTACCATTTGTGCGGTACATAATCCATAATTATTTCAAACTTTATCCATCCGTCTTCAAAACGTGTGTTGCTTGGAGCGGGTATAGTTGCTCTTATCTCGTCCATGATAGCTTTCATTTCCTGTGCAGAGAATTGTTTCTTCTTCACTTGTCCGTAACCCGCCCCTTGACCTCCGTATTCAGTCCCAATGTGTTTACCTTGGTCTGTTTTCGTTTGGTCAGAAACGTTTGTCGTGTTGGTTTGTGTCGGCGGTGGTGGATTGTTGATGCTTTGTTGCGTCTTGTCTTGTTGTGTCTGTGTACATGCTCCGAGTAATATCAGAGTCATTGTTAACCCGATTAGGTTTTTCATGATTAACCTCTCCTCATTGAACCTTATCCGCATATTTCAATGGGTCATTGTTAAGGTTGAATCCAACACGAAACCACCCTTTACCGTCCGATTGTGTTGATGCCTCTGTCCACTTGATTTTTGAGTCAAACTTCTTTTCAATGAACTTTTTAATCCTTTCTTGCTCTTTAATCGTATAAGGTCTGTGTCCGCGAATACCTAACATATAAATGGTATCACCTGTGTATTTGAAGACACCATCCACCCAAGAACCCTCGGCGGTATAACCACCCGAGATTGACATATAAGCCATAGTGTAATTACCCGTGTAGTTCGGAATCAACGGCTCAACGGGAATTTTGTGTTTCACCAAGAAAGCGTAATAATCCTCACGCATTTGTTCATATGTCCGTGTGTTCACATTTTGTTGAACCTCTTGACCGTTACTCGTTTTGATTTCCTCTGCAAAGACTCCGTTGACAGTCGCAAACAAAGATGTTGCTACCAATAAAGAACCGACTACTTTTTTCATATTCGACCTCCGTTATTTCAATTGGGGTTCGTTCCCTCTCTTATCTTTTGAAATGAGGTGACCAATGATTCACGAACGAAAAGTTAAATCGCCTACAATCGCTCTCAGCAACAAGCACCAGAACAAAAAGAGCATAAAAAAAGGTTGCCGAGTATCACCCCGACAAACCAACTAATATGTCCCTTTAACCAAAAAGCGTTCCTACATACTACATAAACGCACACGATAGGTGAAAAAGACCAACTTATTTATCGGAGATATACCCCAATTAGGAATAAAAAGTAAAAGATTGAACTAAAAATTGCAACTACTATCAAAACATTTCTTTTAGCTTTAGAAATTTCCTCAAATTGAAAAAAGTATCATAAATCAAGAACAAACATACCATTTCAACTAAACCAGCCATTATTGCTCTAAAAATATCTGTGGCATCTAATAAACTGAAAGGTTTGTTGAAATTCTCTCGTAGGTAAATGCTCGTCAAACCGAATAATCCAAACAAGATGAATAAGTACAAAAAGGCTTTAATGCTTTTCATTTTTTCTCCCTTTTCCATTATTAGAAAAAGCGTTCCTGCTTATTGCAGAAACGCATCTTGTTAGCTGAACATAATACTATTCTTATCAAAATATTTCTTAATGTCCTCGGTAAATCCATTATCCTCAATCCATTCATAGACTTCATCCTCTAATTTTTCCATTTCTTCAATTTCTGTCTCTAGTTCTGAAGGAAGGTGCAATTCCCCAACCTGTGCGATTGAACGAAAGAGGTTGTGTCTCTTCTCCATTGCTTCTTTTCTCTCTTCATCAGATTCCCGCTCCATAAATTCACCATGTAAACGGCTTAAATGATGTGACCCCTTGTGCAGGAAATACATCGCAATAAACAATCTGCGTTTTTCTTCTTCTGTCATTTGATTAAATTTCAAGAAAATCACCTCAGTTTCTATATTACCAAACACTCTATGATTTAAGTCCTTTTGTACTAATCCTTACTTTAAGCTGCGGGGCAGAAAAATGGATGTTTTACTCTTATTAAAATCACAGTTTTATTAGTTCATGATTTTTTTCATGAACCTTATCACTTTTCACACTATTTTCGCCATTTAATAGAATTTCTGAGCATCCCACATTATTTTGGTCTGCCTTAATTCGTCCAATCTTAATCACAGGAAAATTATACCACAGTAAATTATTAGATATAGATATATAGTTTGTGTTTATCACTCCTCATTGGATTGAATTAGTCTATTATGCATATTTCTGGTTTAATCCAAAGGAATCAGTATGTTATAATAATTCGGAATATTAGACCAAGGAGTGGAATAAATGGAAATTATTATTAATGAGAGCAACAGAGAAACTTGGAAAGGTACACTTAAAACAGATATTCTCGAAATTGGCGATAAGTTAATTAAAAAAAAAGGTATTCATAATTCGATTATCTATAGTCTTATTAAAGAGGATGTCATTTCATTTTTCCAAGTAATTAACAATCATGTAAGGTCATTCCAAGTAAATTATAAATTATTCAGAGAATACTCACTATGGCACTTATCCGAAGCATTTGTTGCAAAGAGTACTAGATTGCGTAAAAAAATGTTTGAAAGTGATGATTACGTTACCGCAATCCCCCACAAAACTGGGGTTTACGTTATCTATGATAAAAATGATACAATTGTTTATGTAGGACACGCTCATGATTTAAAAGACCGTTTGGATAAATATGCTCACACCTATACCGATTATTGTTATAGAATTCAAGTTTACTTTTATGAAAATGACTATGAAAGTGAACATATTGCAGAGACTTGTTTCATTAATGCTCTATTTCCTTACTTCAATGTCCAAAAGGTTTATTATGATAAAAGTTCACTTACTAAAATACCTATGAAATTTACAACTCTTAGTTCTCTTGAAGAGGATGCTAAAGAATTAAGGGTTACACCATGGGATTTATTATTACATGATAGGTGGAGAATGATAAACGAAGATGATAGTTACGATGGCGTATATATCGTCTCATGGATTAGAGACAAAAAAGATGATTGGATTAAGGAAATAGCAGAGAAATTTGATACAACTAGTGAAAATATTCTACTACATGCAAGAACTTTCGTTAGAAATGTTAACAAAATTGAAGATGAAGAAAATCATATTAATGATGATTGGTATGATGAGAATCCTCTTGCAGCATACAATATTCAAGAAAAGTTTTGGGATTAAAGGTTGGAAACTAAATTTTCATCTTAACCAAACAAAAATTCCCATTTATTCAAAGGAATAGACTAACTCAAACTACAGTTAAAAAGCAAGGATATAAGCCACGAATTTGATTGTGGCTTATTTCCTTATCTAGATTGATAAACTAAGTAGTTTTACTTACGTAACCTCTCTAATTCTTTAATCAGCCTATCTACACCTTCTATGTATATATGGTCTTCTTTACTATTCAGTGTAAAAGGGAGACATCCTTTCTTAAAGAACTTGTAACCCCAATAAGACTTTTCAGATAGCAGGTATGGTTCAGAACCGTACTGACCTCGAGTAATTCGGTTCCAATCTCTGTAACGATTCTTAATTGGATTCACCCTTTGTATTAACGTATATTCAAGCAAACGATGTTCATTAGTCGGGTATATCGAAATACTATGAACTAAAGGTTTAAGATAATTGTAATGTTTTGGCAAACGGTCACCAAAAATACTGGCATATCCAACATAAATCGGATTATCTTCTATATCCCAAAGAATATATACCCCGCCAAATTTTGAAACTCGTTTCAATTGGTCAAAGTCAGATATTTTCAAGACGATATTACCCCCTTCCTGTATATATTTATTGAATAAGAGCAGCTTGAACTCGGGCAATATGTATTTATCAGGTTCATTATTAAAAAGGAGAGCCTCAATTTAGAGACACTCCTCATTCTTCTGATACTCCGATTCCGTCGCTTTTAAACTTACTTCTATCAGTTTTGTAATGATATTCTGCGAGCGGTAATGCCCATTCAGCTGTTTGTTCTTTATGAACCCATCTTGTACAATAGTTCTTTGTAGTCGAATCATTAATATGAAAGTGTACAAAGTATAGGATTTCCGCCTTATACAACGCCTTTAAGTATTCAACAACTGACTTTCTGTTTATCCCCGTATTTTTTACAATTGTATCAATTGCAGTGTATGATATTGGAGCGTTGCTAACAGTGTAGAATATATTACAAATCATGTTGAGGTAGGTCGCAAATATCTTAGGCTTATAGTCGCTTTTCATTGAAACTATCTTTTGAATATCTTTGTAAAAGACTTTTGCAAATCCCTCTTTGCCAAAACCCGATTCTTCTTCTAAGGTTGTTAGTTTGATAAAGTAGTTGTTAGCAAGTTTTAAATCTTTTACTTTACATTCCATTCTTATATCTTCGTAAATCTCGATATGTCCTATCTCTTGCAATCTGAGTAGTGATTCTTTAGTTCTTGACTTTGTTGAACTCTGTTCCGTACTCATGCCAATGAATCTCATCATATGAGTAACTCCAGTATAAGCTACTCCTTGAAAGTTATTTGCCAATGATTTAATAATTGCTAAATGATAAACGTCTAATTCACCATATTTTCCTAAATACTTGGTTTCAATTAATGACCTAGAAATCATGATAAACGATTCTGACCTTTCTAGTTCTGTAGTTGATTTTGTTTCGGTACTCACACTTTTCGTTCTCCTTGTTATCGTATTTTAATTGTTCCTATTCAAAGATAAGAAAGATTTATCTTGAGAGGGGAAGCAGGAAGCATTTGCGACCGCCCCCCTCTACATATCTATCTATTTTAATTATCTTCTATCTATTAATCTTCTATCTATTCCCCCTTCGAAATCGCCCGAACTCACTGAAAAACACTATTGTTATTTAAGAAAGGGGGATACCTTATTTTTCGGTGGAGTTTAAATTTACACCACCCTAATTTTAGGTGCTGTTTTACGCGAACAAACTAAACCACACCTGTATTTTAGGTGTACTAATTATTGAATAGAAACTTTAGCAACTTATCAACCGTCAATCACTTAAGTTTCACTTCGGTAAACCGCTTTCTCCCAATAGGTATTGTTAATTTCTCGAAGAAACCTTCTTCAATTCGTTTGGCATATTGTTCTAGGAGCATTGGTCCTAATGTTTTGCGTGGGACTTCTTTAATAACTTCAAATAGAATCTTTGTCCCCTTAGAAATATTACAACTTTTACACAATATCCAAGCGTTGTCCTCGACACTTGCTGTATTAGGCTTACAAACATTCTGTGAAAGCCTATGGTCTACTTCCAAATTACTTGTGTTCCCGCAGATTTGGCAGAAACGACCATTTTTTTTGAGGACTGCTTCCTTCTGCGTTTTAGTAAAGTTTCCGCCATTGACTTTACGTTTTCTTTCACGATTGTTATTACAATCCCTACAAGCACTAGTAAGTCCATCCGATTTACTACGGTCTTTAGAGAATGCTAATACGCATTTTCTTTTCTTGCATTTTGTGCAAGTTTTTTCTTTTTCCATACATCTGAGTAGTGAATAAACTCTCCCTCTCTCACTCACTCATACTATTATTACTACTCGCCCCCCGCTTTCTATAATTGGATTTGATATCGTATTGTTTTGGTTTACTTTATTTTAGCCGCTCCTTAAACAACACAAAAAAGGAGTGAAACTACATGTACCTACCCCGTTAGAAAACACACTTATCCCTGTAAATAAAGGTATAAATCATACCAACCTATGATTTAATCATAGGCATACAGAATATAGGTGTGCCTCCTAATGAGGCGGTTGCATGTAGTTTCACTCCTTACATAGTTTATTTGTTTGTTGCTTTATCTAATTATTAATATCAATTTTACTATTATACTACTATTATCCTTGCATTGCAATAGTGGTTCTAACAGAAATACGATTGCATTATATCATTCCTACTGAGATACTACCGTTTTACTCCATCTTAAGGCTACATTCCTTTGAGTCTTCGAAGGTCTTTGAGCGTGGACAGTGTATTGCCCCTAGAGAGGTTTCTATTCAACTTTCGACACTCGTATAACCCATGATATCTGAGTTTACTATTCTTCGGTTAACTTTTTATACTCTTCCATTACTAAGCCGAAAAAAATACCCGCTTTTTCAGCACTCAACTTTTTATTACCTACTTGAGATATTAATTTTAAAAGTTGCGGATTAGCCATCAGCACCCTTCTAGTCGACATTGGAATCTTTCCATAAGATGTAAAAAGGTCATATTCATCTATGCCTAGAACGATAGCAAGTTTTGCAATTATCTCATCAGAAGGATTTTGAGTTTCGCCTTTTTCAAGCTTTGCTATGTAGTTAATTGACACACCAACAAGTTTTGCAGTAATCTCTAATGTGTATTTTTTTTCTAACCGTTTTGACCTTAGTAATCTTCCTACATCACTCATTCTTTTACTCCTTACATATAACCATATCCACTATTGGCTGCGCTACTTTTAATATTAATTGATATATCTCATCGGTGCGGTTTGTTGAACATTATACTTTGGTCTCAGTTTGCGTATCAGATACGTTTCATACATATCTAAATAGGATTTCGTAATAAATCGGTTTTCACATTCAACATAAAAGAAACGAACCTTTTCTATGAAATATCCTTTCCTTTTTCCATTGAAATGTTCGTACAATCTTCTTCGAAGATTTTCTGATTGCCCAATGTACATGAGTTTTCCATCTTGATTATATATTTTGTATACCCCGCTCTTCTTTTCCACAGTTTTGTAATCTTCTATCGATACCTCCAATTCATTTTCTGGTATTTCCACCATTAAATTTGTTATCGATTGCCATTCAGTCATAATTACAGTCCCCTTACAGTTTTAATATGAATGAAACTGATTCTGGAAATTCATTTCACCTTTCAACATATTCTATTATTCTTCTCCTTTTTTCTTATCACTCTCCATTGGGTACTGATACAGAGAAAATAACCTTAATAATTTTTTTAATTTTTCTCCACTTTTTTTCATGAATCATTGCTCACAATAATCATTATACAGAAAATCCAAATTAAATCAACAGAATTTTCTAAATATTAAGCAAAAGTATTGCAATACCAACGATTTTTCTCATTTTTCAAGGTACATCCACTGCAGTACAGTCAGTGAAAAAGTATTGCAATATAATTATTTGTATAAAAAAAGATACCCCACTTGGAGTATCCTCATTTTGAATCTATAAACAACTCTATATAATCCCCTTGCACAACTTCCATATTTCCCTCTAGAGGAGAAGTGATTATGACTTTCTTTTCGACTCTTGAATATAGCACCTTATTGATTATTAGCTTCAATAATCGATTGCATTCGACTATATTTTCATTGCCATAGCATTCATTGATTCGCTTAATCAATTTTATTTTAGCTTCGTATTGATTGTTTAATGTATCCGCATTCGTTGATTGCAATTGATAGTTTAATTCGTCTATTTGAGCATTTATACGCTTTAATTCCGTTTCAGTATCGCCCTTCAACTCTTCATAGTCAACCTTAGTTAATTCCCCATCTGCACGCATAATTTTATAGCCCTTAAGTCGTTTGTTAAGCTTGTCTGTGGTCTTATTTAGTTCATATATTTGTTGTTTTAAACTCTCCTTAGACACTCCATTTAGGGTCTCCAGTGCCTTCTTCCATTCATCACGATAGAAGCCTTCTAGAAACTCAAACTCACTCATGAATTGCTCAACTAATCTATGCTCGGGACAGCCTGCATGCCTACATTTACATTCCCTTAGATATACATTTTTCTTATACCTATAGTCCGTTCTGAAGCCTAATTTCAACCCACATTGTCCGCAATAGACGAGCGAATGCAGTATGGATAACACTTTACCCTTGTTGCGGTTTCGGGTTTCATAGTCCCCCGTAAAACGTCCCTGCAATGCCAATTGAACCGCATCCCATTGTTGTTTATTGATGATTGATTCATGGGCATTCTTGCAAGTGATTGTCTCTTTAATCTTGGTTTTGGAAGCATCCATCACATTATATGCAATCGTTCCCTTGTAAACTGGATTCTTAAGTATGTTCCGTATCGTTGGCATGGTGAATGGTTTGCCCTTAGCAGTATGATAGCCAAGTCGTTTAGTGATAGCTTCGAGTCCATGACCCTCTTGAGCAAGGTTGTATATGGTTCGGACTATTTGCGCTTCTGATTCGTTGATTACTAGCTTCTTATTGGCATCCCTAACATAACCTATTGGTGGCTTGCCCTGTACCCACTCCCCCCTGCGCAAACGGTCAATCTTATTCTGTTTCATGCGCTTAGCAATCTGCTTATATTCCCCATGGGCTAATGTGGACTCAATAGCAAATTGGGTAAAGTCGTTTTCAGTGTATATTCTCTCGGGTGTAATAATTGGAATGCCAGCTTGTTCAAATCTTTTCCATAGGTGGATAGAGAATTCTAGGTCACGACTTAAACGGCTTGTGTCAATGATTACAACGGCATCGTATTGATTAAGTTCGGATAGTAACTCATTCAATTGTTCCCTAGATTCCAATTTAGCCTGTCCTGAGGCAATCTCTTCATAGGTTGCAGTGATATTGTATCCCCGCTCATTACAAAGACGTGTCAATCGTTCCCTATGGTTTTGAAGCGTATCTTGATTTTCGCCTTTATCTCGGCTTATTCTAAGTAGTAATGCTACGTCTTTTATCATGGTATGAACTCCTTTAACATATGGTACTGAGTCCATCATAGCACTTACTCAGTAAAATCGGACATACATATGAGAGAAGACAGGATTTCAATCAAAAAAAATGAGCGAACCCTTGAGTTCACTCATTTTTACCTATAATAACTTAAACCTTTTTCTATTTCATTTTGTACTTCCAGATCAGTTTCAAGCTCTTGAGCTTTTTTTAAGGCAGCAAAAGCAGTTTCACCGCCAATTTTCCCAAGGGCCCAGGCAGCTGTTCCTCTTGATACTGGGCTTCCCTCATTTTCTAATACATCCACTAATTGGGGAATTGCTGTTGTATCCTTAAAATGTGCAAGCGCGATAATCGCATTCCGTTGAATCGGCTTTTTCCCTCGCCATGATCCAGCAACGGAACCAAATTTAGATTTAAATTCCCGATTACTTAATTTTAAGATTGGCTTTAGTAACGGTTTGGCAATATCAGAATCTGCTTCAAGTTCCTCATGAAAATGAAAATTCTTCCCCTTGTTAACCGGACATGCTGTTTGGCAGGAATCACAGCCATAGACGCGGTTACCGATTTTGTCTCTAAACTCATCTGGGATAAATGTTTTTGTTTGTGTTAAGTAAGAAATACAGCGCTGTGCATTAATTTGTCCACCTTGTACAAGAGCCCCTGTTGGACAAGCATCCAAACACTTTGTGCATGACCCGCATTGATCTTCAATTGGTGTATCTGGTTCAAAAGGGATACTAGTAATCATTTCCCCCAGATAAACATATGATCCAAACTCCGGTGTAATAATGGAACAATTTTTTCCGCTCCAACCAATTCCAGCACGCTCGGCAACAGCGCGGTCTGAGAGTTCTCCAGTGTCAACCATCGATTTTATTCTAGCTTCTGGTATTCTTACTGAGATAAACTCCTCAAGTTTGTGTAGCCGGTCATTTAGAACATGATGATAGTCGAGACCCCAAGAGGCCCTGCTGAAAATCCCTCTTCTCTCACCCTTTTTACTCTCAACACGGTTATTCATTTTTGAAGGGTAAGCAATGGCAATGGAAATGATCGAACGAGGTTCCTCTAGTAATAATGAAGGGGTCACTCTTTTCTCTATATCTGGTTCTTCAAATCCTGATTGGTATTTGAGTTCCTGTTGCTTTATTAATCGGCTTTTCAATTCAGTGAACGTGTCTGCGGTTGTGAAACCAATTTTATCGATTCCAATTTCTTTACTATAGGCGATGAGTTCTTCCTTTAAGTTTAGGACATCCATTTGATCCCCTCCTTCCCTAGAAGTCATTTATTTAATAATTAGCTTGTTATATTATTAGATGCGCATCTATTTATGATAAACTATTTTCAAGAAATTTTGGAGGTGAAATGGTTGGAAATTCAACTCTCACAGGAATTATTTGAGCAAATACCTAACTTTAAACTGGGGATAATTGAATATAAAGATATTATGGTCGGGGAATCGCAGCAAATGATAAAAGGAAGACTACAGCTTTTCCAAGAATCTATTTATTTTGATTTAGAAAATAAAAATGTTACTGAACTCTCTGGCATACAGGAATGGCGTACTATTTTTAAAAAGATCGGTAAAGACCCGAACAGGTATCGACCCTCAGTAGAGGCGTTATACAGGAGAGTACAAAAACAAAATTACCTTACTTCTGTTCATAGTGCGATTGATATTAATAATTTTTTCTCTTTCCAATATCAAGTACCAATCGGAATATATGACCTAGATCTCATAAAGGGGCAGGTGAGCATTCGGTTGGGAACGGAGGGTGAGGAATATACTGGATTGAATGGGCGAATAAATTCTTTAAATCGTCTAATTGTATCTTGTGATGAACTGGGGCCATTTGGTAGTCCGTTCGTTGATTCTGATAGAACACCAGTAACTTTTGCTACTAAAAATGCCCTGCAAATTATTTATTTGAGACCTTCAACCGACGTTGAAAACGCGATGAAATTAACAGAATCTTTAATGAACATGTTTACAAAATTACATGGAGGAGAAGCTTCCTTCCGAATCCTTAGGTGTCCATAGGGCATCTTTTTCTTTGTATAGAAAAAAACGCAATGCATCGTTCTCTTATGTAACGATACACTGCGTTAGTTAATATGTATGGAGCGGGTGATGGGAATCGAACCCACTACATCAGCTTGGAAGGCTGAGGTTTTACCAGTAAACTACACCCGCATTAATAAGTGACAAATTTTTGAATAATCAACTGACCTTTTCTATATTACACACTATTTTTAGTATCGTCAAGGGAAAAACGCAAACTTTGTCGAATTTATTTCGTTACATAGAAAATGATCTAACACAGTATTTTCTATGACTAGCCATTTTCACCAGCGAGGGGCACGAATAGATTCTATTATCCTTTAACATAGCAAATAACTTAGCTGTGACTTTTTTAGTGTATTAGTGGTCAATAAAGCACTAAATTTTCGCAAAAAAAAACACTTCTCAAATTAATGAGAAATGTTCTTTTAAAACAAAATGATACCGGTGATCGGGGTCGAACCGATACTCCTCACGGAACACGATTTTGAGTCGTGCGCGTCTGCCAATTCCGCCACACCGGCGAGTATAAAATTGTTTTGATAAAGCAATGCCGAGGACCGGAATCGAACCGGTACGGTAGTCACCTACCGCAGGATTTTAAGTCCTGTGCGTCTGCCAGTTCCGCCACCCCGGCAAAATCTAATTACCTGTTTTTATCCATACCTAGCAAATGTTTTATGGAGGCGGCAACCGGATTCGAACCGGTGGTAAAGGTTTTGCAGACCTCTGCCTTACCACTTGGCTATGCCGCCATATACATTGGAGCGGAAGACGGGATTCGAACCCGCGACCCCCACCTTGGCAAGGTGATGTTCTACCACTGAACTACTTCCGCAAATTGGCTGGGCTAGCTGGATTTGAACCAACGCATGTCGCAGTCAAAGTGCGATGCCTTACCGCTTGGCTATAGCCCAATGTTATTTTAATTATTTAATAATCATATTATGGGGCGACTGATGG